>CAYGPY010000015.1:0-20566 GCA_964351765.1 uncultured Vampirovibrionales bacterium | reverse complement strand
ACTTAATAGCTGGCAACCGAGCGTTGCCATTTCCGTTTTTAATAGGCCTGTGGCCGATGTCGGACTTTGGCTCCCAAAGCTATTGCTGCACACAATCTCAGCAAGTTGGTCGCTATGATGGGCAGGCGAGCGTTTAACGGGTTTCATCTCGTAAAGAGAAACCTGTATGCCCCTATCAGCCAGTTGTAAAGCGGCTTCTGAGCCCGCTAGGCCACCGCCAATAATAACGATGTTGTGTGGGGTTGATGTGGTGTTTGAAGCGTGTGGTGTGGTCATCAAAATGGGTTCCTTCAAGGGGGCTTTATTAGGAGGTAATCAGCTTGATTAAGCTGAATCGTTTAAGCTTAGAGTGCCTAGTGTCTGTGGGTTTAAAACAGTTTGTTACAGTCTTATTTCAGTGATTTTACCACGTTAGAGACGCATTGTAGCTGAGAGAGGGATTTTTTATTTAAACATTTGTAACGAAGATCAGGTGGAAAAGAGCAATTATTCCCTTTAGATTGTTTTTATTAACTTAGATACCTATTTTGTTTATTACATTCAATCACACGAATGGGTCCGCACTAGAAAGCAGGCTGTTTGAAATAACCAATATAAGCAAGATAGAGATTCATATGTTAGAGAGCAATCAATTAGTTCGGAGGAGATGAACTTATGGGATTCGCAGCCAGCCAGGCTCGATACATGACGTTGACAGCCCGTAAGAGTGATCTTGAACTCCAGGGACAGTTTATCAACCAAGCACGGTTATCCTTAGCAAACATTACCGGCGCCTTGTTTACGATTTCGTCCAACCTGGAACCAGAGTCACCCGAGGCACAACAACTTCAAGCACGTATCGCAGCAATCCAAGCGATTGATAAATCACTTGAACTACAATTACGACGGGTTGATACCCAGCGTGATGCGGTTCAAACTGAAATCGATGCCGTTAGAAAAGTTATCGGTAAAAACATCGCGAGTACATTCAAAACGTTCGGTTAATCGATATCGATTAACCACTAATTTTATCTGAGAGTATCCGAAAAAGGCAGGTTTCAAAAGAAACCAGGGTTTTAATAAAGGCTGGATAAACAAAGATACAAAGAGAGTAAACGAGAGAATTGTACCTATTCAATACGTTGTTCATTGCTATGAGAGCGCAGTGAGACAATGATTATTGTAATGGTGATTTATTAATTATAATGAGATGCATAAGCATTGAGCCGTCATGCAAAGATGACGACTCAGGGAATTAGGCTTGAAAATTTTTAAACTAAAGAACACGTATCGGTTTGATGGCGTTGTTTTTTAGTATGACAAGGTTATTGTTTTGATGATGACGGCTTGGTCTTTTCGTCGACTGTTTTATCTGCTGTTTTAACAGTAGGCTGAACAATCGCTGTAATGGATGGGCCTTCAAAGTAGGTTTTAGCAACCCGCTGCACATCTTCAATGGTTACTGTGTCGATGGCATCAGGGTAGTTTACGTCATAGGTGTAGCCTTTGCCAAGCACCTCATAGAAGCCAAGGTAGAAGGCTTGCTCAAGGGGTGTTTCATGAGCTAGGGCAAAGCTCCCTTTTACTTTGTTTTGTGCTTCTTCAAGTTCTTGTTCGGTTAAGGGTTGAGTTAATAGCTTTTTGATTTCATGATCAAAGCCTCTGAGAACTGCTTCCTTGTTTTTAGGATCGGTACCGATGTACATGATAAAGGGGCTTTGTTGACGCTTGCTTGGATACATACTGCCAACAGCATAGGCCAAGCCTTGCTTCTCACGAAGACCTACAAAGAGGCGGGAGCTCATACCGGTTCCAAGTAAAGCATTAATTACCTTAAGGGTTGGGTAGTCTTTGGCAGCAATATTAGGTCCTAGCCATCCACGAGCAACCCACACAGCGGCTTGCTGATCTTTTTCTGTGATGAGTGTTTTGCTTTCAGACAATACAGGTGCCGGAGGCAACTGAAGTGCTGTTTTCATTTTAGGCGAACGAATAATCTCAACCGCTGAGGCATCGACTGTCTTTTCTGCTGAGGGTTCTGCTGTCGTCGTGTCGGCATTTTCTGAAGGGGTCTCAGCTTGTGCTACTGCCGTTGCATTGGTTGGCGCGGTGACCGCAACCGGTGCTTTAAACATGGTGTTTAGATAGTGTTGAATGGTCGTGCCATCAAAACGACCGACAACGGCAACGGTGATGTTATGTGGACGTAGCACACGGTTATAGTAGTTACGGAGTGTTTGTTGGTTTACTTGATCGAGCGTATCTAGAATTTTCTGTCCTGTGTGGCCATACGGGTGTGATGGGAACATATTTAAGGTTAGGTTTTCAAATGCAATGCCCGTTGGCTTTTCACGATTGGCTAAAATGCCTTGCTTTAACCTGTCTTTTTCATTGGTGAGCTCGGTTTTATCTAAAGCCGGTCGGGTCACAATATCTGTCAGCAAGTTGAATAACTCACCGGTGTCTTTGCTTAGACTGTGTGCCGAGATCATCATATAGTCACTTGTTGAGCTGGCCGAGATGCTCATGCCTCGGCTTTCAAGCGCTTCACTAATTTGAGAAGCACTGCGACTTTCAGTGCCTTGGGAAAGCATGGTGGCTAATAAGGATGCTGTACCAGGGATGCTTTCTGTGGAGTCACCGCCATTAACAAACATTCTGACAGCAACGGTATCGGCTGTAGGCAGTTCTTTTAATATAATGCGCATGCCGTTATCAAGTGTGATGGCTTCGACTTTGGCTTCGGCAACGGTCGTTGCTGTTTCAGCTTCAGAGTCGGCAGCACTAACACTTGTTGGCGCAGGTTGGGTTAAATCATCAATCAAGCCTTCAGCTTTAATCAGTTGCTCGCTGTCTTTTTGTTCTGCTTTTAAATCGACATCTTTTTCAGGCAATAGCTCCACAAGCACCAATTGATGAAACTTGAGATACTCACTGAGTGCTTTTTGAACGTCTTGCGTTGAGACCTTTTGAAGCTCATCCACGTAATTAGCATAGTCGTTTAGGTTACCAATAGATACGGCATAGCCAATGCTATTGGCCACACCTGAGGTGGTTTCATTGAGCTTTACAAAATCAGTGACGACTTGGGTTTTTGCTTTTTCAATTTCTTTTTCTGTAATGCCGTTCTCTTTGGCGTCACGCAGAATCTTAAAAATGCTTTCTTTGGCTGCTGTTAAATTTTTAGGTTTAACCGCTGCACTCACATATAAAATGCCTGCATGTTTTTGCGTCATGTTACCGGCGCTCACTGAAAGAGCGAGTGGCGTTTTTGTTTCAACTAATTTTTTATATAAGCGCGAACTTTTACCATCGCCTAAGGCCATAAAGGCTAAGTCGAGGGCGTACATATCTTTTCGGTTTTTAATGGAAGGCCCCATAAAGCTTAAAATACTGTAGCTTTGTGACACGTTCGGATTTTGAATAACAGCTAATTTATAGGTGTCAGGCGTTTTAGGTGCGGTAACCGTCGGCACTTTAAGTGACTTTGGCTTTTTAAATGGCGTATGTTTAAATTTTTCGGCAATGAGTTTCTGTACTTCTTTTGGATCAACATCACCAACAACAACCGTTCTAAAGTTTTGCGGTTGATACCAGTAGTGATAATAATCCAGAATAGCCTTGCGTGGAATTGTTGCAATGACTTCTTTTGGGCCAAGCGTATCTAAGGCATACGTATGGTCACCATACAGATTTTTAGTCACATCCATAAAGAGCTGACGTTGTGGGTTATCCAGCGAACGGTTAATTTCTTCTTGCACAACCAGACGTTCACGCTCAAGTTCGTCGGCTGGAATACTCGCATTCAATAACATATCTGAATGTAGGCCCAAGGCTTTTTCAAACGCATCTTTGTGAATGGTGATGTAGTAATGGGTGTAGTCATCACTGGTGGCTGCATTAAAGTGGGCACCATAGCTTTCAATAATCCGTTCGAATTCACCTGCGGGATGACTAGGTGTTCCTTTAAAAAGAAGGTGTTCTAAAAAGTGAGACACACCGTTGTTTTCTTCAGTTTCATTGACTGAACCGGTATCAACCCACGTATCAATGGTGACGATGGGTTGGTTGTGATTCTCTTGAATATAAACTTGGTGTCCATTGGCCATGGTGTAGTGCAGTACTGTAGCGCCTGTTGTCGTTTTTTGTTTTCGGAATGCAGGCAAGGCTGGGGTAGCCGTTTTAATTTTAACGATGGGGGTTGTTGAGGTGCCATTTTTTTTCTTAAAGGCGATGGCACTAGCTGGTATTGCCGATGATAATCCGATGGCAACAGCAAGGGTAAAGGATAATGCTTTGGAAACAACAGAATAGTTGGAATAACGCATAGGGGAACACCTTTCAAAAAAGAAACAAAGATTAGAAAACAAACAAACGATAAACACGGTTGTTGAGCTTGTTAAGCCGCGCTAGTGCGGTGATTGATTAAGGTTATGACGTGAGGATGATGTAAAAGTGCCCCTCTTGGCATCAAATAAACATCTTGGTAACGTCAAAAATTAAGATCAATAAAACAACTCAAGTGCTTTATTATAAGCGATTTGAGCCCAAAAAGCATATGATCTCTCGCAATGACTGAATAACATCCTCTGGCCGTAATGCGTAGACCAGCTGTTCGTTTGAAACTAGAGCTTAAGGTGGTTTTTAATACCCTGAAACATGGCAGTTAACACCCCAATATTGGACATAGGGTCAATGCCACCAGCAGTAAGGTGCTGTTGCATACGGGCTTGCCAGTATGGATAAACATCTTGGCGAGACAATTCAAGGACGTTAGCCACGGTTTCTAAACGAGACCAATCTAAGGGAAGTGGCAGTGAGCCGCGCCACATATCAACAATCTCAAGGCGCTGGGTACGAGGGAAGCGTTTTAGAAATTGCACATTGCTCAAGCCCAAGTCGTTTTGATGACGTTTTAAAAACGTGATGCCCGGATCAAGAATGCGGGGCTCTTCAGGGTTTTTATACTCAGGGAAATCTTCGGGTTCAATATCCATCACAACAGCAATACGTTCGAGCGTTGTGGTGCGGGTTGAGAATGGAATTTTTTCGTCGATCAAGCTGTAGACATAAGAGAGTGTGACGCCAATCATTTCAGAAAAATCTTTCTTATGAAGATTGGTTTCTTCAATAAAGGCAATTAAACGAAGACTGCTATTAGAATCAACGTCTGCCGTTTTGCTGGTATTTTTTGCTGCGCTTTTACTTGTTGCCATGATGTTTGTCCCTCACTATACTGCCACCAAAGAATTTAATAGGATGATTAAATTCAGCGTTTTGGGTCGTGTCAATTGACGTTAATACTAAAATCACATCCCGTTCAGAATACGTTTGGATCATAAACGTTTGTCATGTGAACTATGATTATTATTCAAGTTTAACAAAAAAAAAGAAATTCCAAAGAAATTGGCCTTTAAATGCGTCAGCCCCTTATTCTTACAAGCTCCGTAGGTTCTAAAAGCCTTTGAATGTTGCTTTTCAGGATGGTGTATTCTCAACACCGTGACTTCACATTTCATAATATTGTTGATGTTGAGGGTCTGGAACCTCAAGTCATAAAGGGTTCGCTTTAAGTCTATTGTGCTGAATTCTGAGTTTGTTTTCTTTAGAATAGAACCTACGATGGTTCAACTTTATTCAATTCAATCGGCACCCACCTCTGGGATGATCAACATGGCCTTAGATGAAGCCTTGCTTGAGTTTGTGCAAGAACAAAGTCGAGACGCTGATATTGCAGCCGAGGTTCGACCTTTACTGATTGTGCGGACCTATACATGGGAAGAGCCGACTGTCTCGTTGGGTGTGCATCAACAAGACACGGATTTTGGGCCATTAACCAAAGCGTATCAACGCAGCGAAGGGTGTATTCCTAAAGCATGGGTACGCCGACCAACAGGGGGACGGGCGATACTTCACGGACAGGACGTGTCGTTTTCGTTTGTGACCAACGTGCCGGATTTATTAGCGATGAGCGTACAGGAGAGTTATAACGTCTTGACCGAGATCGTGATGATGGCGTTCAAAGAATTAAACGTGCCTGTGCTGGTGAGTGAGGAAGAATCAGGGCGAGCGTATGTCTTATCAAGTTTGTGTTTTGAAACGCAAACCCCCAGTGATGTGTTGGACACAGAAGGCAATAAAATTGCGGGTTCAGCCCAGATGCGTAAACAAGGCGGGTTGCTTCAACACGGTGCTGCTTTCTTATCGCCTTACTTAAGCGAACTTGATGACGAACAAAATCCAGACACCTCAAAAAAAACCATTGAAACTATTGAAGCGCAATCCAAACAATTAAGTGAAGCACTCTTTATAAGTGCTGCCATGTGGGTAAACCAACGATACGGTCAAGATCGCGACGAGCCTATTTATTGCCGTCCATTTCCTCAAGGCATGTTAGCTGATACCTTACGTGAGTTTGAACGAAACTATGCTAAGTCATCGGCAGAGATTGTCGACAAGGTATCAACAATCAGCGGGTCCCATTTTTCACCGGCTTCATCCTGAAGCGTTTTTAGCGCATCCGTGTGGCTAAGAGGTGTTTCGCGGTAAGGGCGTTTTGTGGTTAGCGCGTTGTATGCATCGGCCACGGCTAAAATACGTGAACCTAGAGGAATACTTTTTGCTTTTAATTTTTCAGGTGACCCCGTGCCGTTCCAACGCTCATAACTGTATTGTACATAAGGCGTTATTTCTGACAGGACATGAATTTTGGCGAGCAAGCTAACACCCACATTTGGATGCTCTTTGAGTTCGTCCCATTCTTCGGGGGTGAGCTTTCCTTTTTTAGCTAAAATCGATGGATCGACACTAAACTTACCGAGCGAGCCAAGCAGGCCGGAGTAGTAAATGAGGTCGGTGGTTTTTTCGTTCAATTTAAGTGCGTCACTAATCGAGCGAGCTACTTGCCCTACGTGACGTGAGTGGCCAACCGAAAAGTCATTTCGCGCATCAACGGCATCCGATAGTGCTTCTAAAAATTGTTGTTGCTGCTCGCCTAAATCGGCAATGCTTTCAGTAATTTGCGCCCGCAAGTTTTGCATTTTCGATAGGTCAGGCGTGTCAGTTTCAACATTGGTACGTGCTGTGGCAACCAATTCTTGCAGACGCATTCCGGTTACAAACAAGCGTGACACGGCTTCGCTTAATCCGATGGTTTCTTTGGTGAATTCAACAGGCGTGTCGCTTTCAAACACAACCAAGCCAAGACGCTTTGCGCCTTCACGAAGGGGTGTGGCGAGTACGCTTTTGGTATCGGCTTGCTGAAGTGAGGCAATGGGCTTCCATACGGGGTTTTTGCTCACGTCTTTAATGACTTGGGCTTCATCCAATTGATAGCAATCACTCAGTAGATTCATGCTTTTGGTGGGAATGCCCACTTCCCATCGTTGTCCCTCTTTTAGAACCACAGAGGTGCCGGTTAAGCTAAGATTGGCTTGATCACCGGTCTGTGCGTTGGCTGCCTGCCACAGATGGCACCGATCAACGTGAAGCATTTGACAAAGTGTCTGACAAACGGAATCATAAATCACAAAGCCTTCATCGGGCTGAAAACCTAATACGCCGAGTGATTGATCGAGTGAGTAAATACGAACCAATTCTTCAAGCTGTGCTTTTAAGCGTTCGGGGTCACCGGCCATACGCTGATTAATTTTGTCTAACAGATCGTCAGAGAAAAAGGACTCGGCAACAAAGTCACCAATATTCAGGGCGTAAATCGCTTCCATTGGGTCGCTGTATTGATCCGGTTTTTCTGTTAAATGCTCGCTCACAAACTCGTTTCCTTTGTTCTATATAAATTGAAGGGTGTTTTAATTGATAACTCTAGTTCTATTATAAGGTATCGGCGTCATTACCCACAAAACGATTGATTTTAAAGTAATCCAAATAGGATTGATACGTTTGACTAGGGGCGATGGGCCAATACAAAATAGAAATAAATAATGATGTAATGCCTGCCAAGGTTTGTTATAGCGCTAACAGCACTTGGCCGATTGTGCTTATAATGTCGGTCAAACAAGGCGGGACTTTAGCATAAAAATACAAAACGCAACAAAAGACGGAAAAATTAAAGTCCTCGATACACGGGATTGCGCTTGATTTATGCCAAAAAGAAAACCGGCCTGCCCCGCTATTGGGCATAACCGGCGATGACGTTTTCTTCCCCACTATAAAAATAAGTATGCTGCGCAACGATAAATAGAATAGTTAGCAAACAGCCCGTTGGTGACCAGCCAATTTAAAAGGGCACAGTAAACTAACGACTCAACGTCGCAATTCAGCTGATGAAAGAGTCATCATTCTGAAAGGAATTGTTATGTCAGTGTGTATGTTATGGCGTTATAAAAAACTATTTTAGCTGTGAGACAACCTTATCAACGTTATCAAACACATCGTTGAAAAAATCCTCTAAGGATTGCCATTTATGAAGGAATAATCCTCGGCGTCCGCGCTCCATTGTGAGTAGAGCGGGAAACTTAAATTCATCACCATCAATGCGAACCATCACATCAGGCCGGCGATGTGGCGATGTTCTGCCGTAGTTTATTTTTACAGAATCAGGTAACTCGGCTAAACGGCTACCAAAGGTCTCAACCAGCGCCTGTGCCTTATCAAATTCGTCTTGACCCATGTTGTCCTTGATACTTGATGACACGGTCATCTGAGCACCTGAAAATTGTGGTGCTATTCTATGCGTGTTAATCGTCACGTTGCTCTCCTGCTGTGGCTCTCTTAAATAAGGCTCTCTTAAATGAGGTACGCTGCTTTTTTACCTTGTTTTTTTACCCTGCTCTGCTACTCTGTTCTGCTGCTGTGGCCAGTTGGTTTTGATTCTTCTTTCTCGCTTTCTGTCCACGATTACATAAACGTAATTTTTGAAGATGTTGTGTTAGAAGTTGGAGTCGAGCATATATTTTGTTTTTTAATTTTTATATGAGATAGATTCACATCAACAGGTTTGAATTGTTACGGAATGGTAAGGTGTTGCGCGTTGATTACAGATCAATCACCCTAAATGCCTGACTTGGGTATAGAGCTATGTCATAATAAGGAGATGTTAGTGATGTCGATGTGGTGAGGGAATGATGTCCTTTTTCAATCAAAAGAGAAACGCTTTTTTAGGCGTGGTGTGTTTAATGGCGGTGATGCCCTTGGTGGCACTGGCTGAATACGATAAAGGGGCTTGGCTTACTTTGTTTAAGCAAGGTGAGGTAAAGGCTGCTATCGCGCAACTTGAGCAAGATGCCAAAGAAGCCGATAGAAATAATGATGCGACGTGGAAGGGTAATATTTACGGCAACATGGGCAGCTTGTATGTGCGTCAAGGTAAATTAAATGATGCCGAAAAAAGTTTTAAACGCGCCATTAAAGAACACGAAGAAGGCCCAACCAAAGATCGATTCTCTTTTGGTACGAGTTATTATGGTTTGGGTGAATTTTATCGAAAGCAAAAACGCTATGATGAGGCGATTGTGTATCTTGAAAAGGCAGTCGATGTTTTGGGCAAGGGAAACCCAGGGTATTTTATGCCACTGCAATCATTGGGGATGCTGTATCGCGATCAAGGGAAATATGAAGTGGCTGAGCCACTTTTGATTCAAGGGATTATTGCCGCAACACAAGAGGCCGAAAAGTCGGGCAAGGGTGAATCGATGGCAATCTTAGAAGGTTTTTATGGGTTGGCGATTCTTTATAGTCATCAGAAAAATTATGACCAAGCTAAGTTTGCTCTTGAAAAAGCCCTGCCCATAGCGACTCGTTTAAAGGGTGAGTCGAGTCGTTACGCGACTGAAATTCAAGAGAATTTGACGGCCGTGAACCAAATTGTGGAGGGTTTGCAGATTGTACGGAAACTTAAAATAGCCTTAGAAGAGGGTATTGTGGCGCGCAATGAAAACAAAACCGATGTGGCGATGGCAAAATTTATAAACGCACGCAGCTTAGCCCAAACTTTAGATAATAAAGTAGCAAAAGCACTGTGGCTAGAGATTTCATCCTCACATTTGGCGATGACGTATATGATTCAAGGTGAGTTGCTCAAGGCCAAACAAACCATGGAAGAGGCCATCCAATACAACGAATCCCAAAACGGAAAAAACCACGAACGCGCCAAAACCTACCAAAAAGGCTTAGCCAAGATAGAGCGCTTGATGGATTCGAATAAATAGAAATAGACGGTGTTTACGAGAAGGAATGATTTAAAGTGTATTTTTTTAATAGAAAATTGATTACTAGCGTTAGTGTAATGGCAATGTTGTTTCTTTTGCCTTTCTCTGTCTTAGCTGCTGACGATCATACGCTATGGCTAAAATCATATAATAGAGGTGATGTGGAAGGTGCAATTGCTCAGCTTGAGAATGATTTGAGGCAAGCTATAGAACATGATGATCATACATTAATGGGGAATGTTTATAATAATTTAGCAAGTATGTATGAGCAACAGAAAAAAACAGACTTTGCTGAAGAAACATATAAAAAAGGGATTTTAGAACATGAGATGGCTGGGACCGATGATGCCTTTTTATACGGCACCAGCTACTTTTCACTAGGTGAGTTCTACCGAAAAGAAAAACGTTACGATGAAGCGATTGCTCACTTAAATAGAGCATTAAGTATTATGGACGACACTAACATCGGCCATTTTATGCCATTACAGTCTTTGGGCATGATTTATCGTGATCAGGGTAAGTATGATTTAGCCGAGCCTTTGTTGATAAGAGGGATTATGGCCGCAGAAAAAAACTCTAAATCTACAGGGGAACAGTATTCTTCAAGTGTATTGGAAGGGCTGTATAGCTTGGCGATTTTATATGGTCATAAAAAAGATTATCAGAAAGCTAAAACAACATTAGAGCAAGCTATTCCTTTATCTATAGTAATTCGAGGAGAACAGAGTAGTTATACACTGGGTCTTCAAAAGAGCCTGAGAGATGTAAATCAAGTGATAAAAAACGAGCAATCATCAGTTACATTTAAGAGCCATTTGGATAAAGGTATTGAGGCAAGGGATTCAAATGATGCAACGTTGGCGGTATCTTATTTTAAGAAGGCCGTTGATATAGCTCATTCTGCCAATGGGGGCAAAGGTGATGAGATTGCCTTGGAATTAGCTTATTCTTCATTGGCAACAGGATACGTTTCTCAAGAGAATTGGGCGAAAGCAAAAGAAGCCTTGAGTAAAGCCATTCAATATAATGAAGCCCATTTTGGTAAAAATCACAAGCGGGCTCAAACGTATCAGACTGGTTTAGCTAAAATAAATAGTATATTGACAGGGAGAAGATAATGATGCGTTTAGTGACGACCATTTTATGTGGCCTTATTTTAATAGGTACCATGTCAGTTCCTGCTTTGGCAGGTGAAAAAGAGGTGGATCTATTTTATAAAGAGGCGAAGGTACTTTATAACGAGGGTAAATTTAAAGAGGCTCTTCCGGTTTTTATCAAGGCTTATAATGAATCCAAGATGCCAAAGATAAAGAATAAAACGAAGGTTAAGGTTACAAGTTTTCTTGTTGCTGTGTATTATCGTTTGGGTGATTTAGATAAAGCCTTAGCCTTGAGCAAAGAGAACATAGAAACACTTAAGAATAAAAATGGTTCGGACACACCTCAGATGGGTAAAACATATAATAACCTTGGGGAACTCTATTTTGCAAAAGGAGATTTAGACAGTGCTGAAGCAACATTCTTAAAAGCAATTCCTTTAATTTCTCAGCTAAAGGACTCAGCTTCGGTTTTAGAGGTGTCCTATGTTAACCTGGCTGAATTATATCGAAGCAAACAAGACTTTGAAAAGGCTGGTAGTTATTTTGATAAGGCGTTAAAAGAATCAGATAAATTAGCAGACAGTGATGATATAGTGCATAAGCGATCGCGTGCTAGCTTGTTTTCGAACTATGGTCAACTTTGGCATGATCAAAATAAGCTAGAAAAAGCTGAGGCTTATTATAAAAAAGCACTTGCGCTTTTTGAATCTGATTCCAATTTGCTTCATCCTGATATGGCTGTTGTGTATAGTAATCTTGCAGTGATAAATAGACATAAGGGGAAATTATATTTAGCAAAACTCTACAATGAGAAATCACTGCAGATTAATCTAGAAGCATTTGGCGAGAACCACAAGGAAACAATCACTGATTATAATAATTTATCGGTCGTCTACGAAAGTTTAGGTGACTACCCAACAGCTCTAAACTATCTTAATAAAGCGCTTTCTTCAGCAAGAAAAAGTTATCCCGCAAGACACCCCTTAGTGGTTGCGATAGAAAATAATATGAAGGACTTTAAAGAAGACCATAAAGAGTGAAGCTCTTGCCTCAAACCATAAAGCCCGATACGCTTATAAGGTATCTGTATAGGGAATATTCATGACCACATCATCTTCAACTGAATCGGTTCACGCGATTGCCGTGCGGGATTTGTGCAAGACCTTTAAGGCGGGTAAGGCCAATCAAGTGTTGGCATTACAGGGCATTGATTTAGATGTGGCTCAGGGGGCGGTGTATTCGATTCTAGGGCCCAATGGGGCGGGTAAGACCACGCTCCTTCGTATTTTAACTACCGTGATGTCGGCCGATTCGGGCTCAGCCTCGATTTGTGGTTATGATATTGCCTCGCAACCCGGAGCGGTGCGTCAACTGATTGGGATTGTATCGCAGGAAAATAATTTTGATAAGTACCTCACCATCTGGCATAACTTGGCCGTGCATGCTGAATTGCACGGGATGACTCGTGAGGAGTACACGCCTCGTATCGAGGAGCTTCTTCGTATGGTGGGACTGTTTGAACGTCGCCACGATCATGCTGAGAATTTTTCAGGCGGTATGCAGCGTCGTGTCGCTCTGATCCGAGCGCTTATTCATCGCCCGCAAGTGTTGTTTTTAGATGAACCGACCACTGGCCTTGACCCTAAGGCGCGTCGGGAAATCTGGCACATTATTGAGCAACTCAAGCACAGTACCACTGTTATTTTGACGACCCATTATATGGAAGAGGCCGATGTGTTGAGTGATGGCCTGATGATGATGAATCACGGTCGTGTTGTGATGACGGGCACACCGCAGGAGCTAAAGAAAAAGATATCGCCTGAAAACACCTTTGATATGCGCTTTCATTCCAACAAGGCAACGCACTATGCCACGCACTTTAAAGATAAAGCCGTGGGCGAGCCCGATGTGCTGACCAAGTGCCACCTGCGTTTAAAACTCAGTAACGGGAAAACACTGCAAGATGTGTTGGCGATAGTGGATTGGCAAGATATTGTGGCGGTGAGTGAAACCGAGGTGGATCTCGAAACCGTCTATCTGGCACTGTCTGAAGGTCAGCCGCTGGAGGCGATGTCATGAGTGAGATGAAACATCAAACAACGCCAGTAGATCAGCCAAACCCAGCATTGAGTAATCCCGCTGTGACGCAGATGCCACTCATTAACTTTCGTTTTGGTGTGATCCCGATTGCCCGAAAAGTACTTCGACAAGAGGTTCAGGGCTGGCGAAGTGAGATGATTAACACCATTGCCATTCCGCTTACTTTCTTTATGGCCTTTGGATTTGGCCTGCGCAATTATATTGGCGATGTGGAAGGCTATAGCTACATTGCCTTTATTTCTCCGGGCTTGATCACCATGACGATTATGCTTGAAGCCTTTCGTACAGGGGCTTGGGGGCTTTGGTTGGATCGTTGGCATCAGCACATGTTGGATGAATACCGGATTAAACCCATTCGAAGTACCGATATTATTATTGGTGAAATCGTAGGCGGCTTCTTAGTGGCAATCGTCAAAGGCCTTGTGGTCGGGGCGATTTTGCTGTCTCTGACGCCGGTTCGCATTACGCTGCCCCACTTGTGGCTGTACTTCTTGGTGATGATTCCAGGGTGTATTTGCTTCACGAGTTTGGGCTGTATGGTGGGCACCACCTTCTCGAAGCCCGATCAGATTGCCAAGAGCCAGACGATCTTTTTGACGCCACTGCTGTATTTGGGCGGGTTGTTCTTCCCGATTGCCGCGCTGCCAGAGGCGATTATGCCATTTATCAAGTTACTGGTTACCGCTGCATTGTTTGATGGCGGGCGTCAGGCCTTCTTGAATGGCGTGTACCCTGTGGAATACATTGGGGTGTTATTGGTGAGTGCCTTTGGTAGCTTTGCGTTGGCAACTTGGTGGTTTAAGCATCGCTTGTCGCAGTAGCGAACCAGCTTGATTTTTTCGGAAAATCCGAAATAGTGCGATCAAAACAGCCAAAAAACGAGCAAAAAAGACGTATTTTTGCTCGTTTTTTGACGTTTTTGAACGTGTTTTTTACTGCTATTTCTGGTGTTCCGATGTGTGTTGGGTTATATCGGTTTGACGTGCCGTGGCATTAAATCAAAAAGAATTTAAAGTTTTTTTGTAAATTTTGTAAAGTTTCGCCAAAACTTGCCGAAGAAGTATATACAAGGGCAAGACAATGCGTCTTGAAAAAGCCTTAATCCTAGATGTAGAAAGGATTTAAGCGTTATTTAGCCCCTTGATTACACTTTGAATTACCTCACTACTTTTAATTACCTCACCCTAGACAACCGGAATCTAAGGATGGAGACCGGGTCAGCAGCTTAAATCTTATTTTCGACTGCTGTGACAAGGCAAACGGACTGCCAACGACCACACAACATAATGTAGAGTATTACCCCTGTATCGCAATAAATATAGGTCTTTTGATACTTTTATTTGGTCAAGTGTAGTACCCCTTAATCATTGGAAAGCCACTGAATGACTGCTAAACCTAATTTTAATCCTGATGACATTAATAACGATGATGAGATTCCTTTTGAATCCTATCAATGGCAACCTCTTGATGGGACGTTGCAATCGTTGGATTCGATTGAAGCGCTTGAAGCGTTGCACGATCAACTTGCACAACCCTTGTCTCAGTCACCGGTCACCCAAGGTGCTGTAAAGCAAGAGACGCGCATTACGGATCACGATGCCGATTCGGCGAGCTATTACCTGAATCTGGGAACCACACATTACAATAGCTTTTTAACACGTGCTAAAAACAAAGATTTAGACATTGCCATTAACTGCTTTCGTCGCGCTTTGGAAACCAACCCAGAGTTGTCTGAGGGCTATGTGAAATTGGGCACCGCCTTGTTTGATAAAGGTGAAGTGTCGGCTGAAGAAGCGGTGGATTATTGTAAGAAGGCCTTACAAATTAATCCTAAAAATTCGGAAGCGAATTTATTTTTGGGTTACTTCTTCACCAACCTTGGGCGTATTGATGATGCCCAGCAGGAATTTGAATCGGCGATGAAGAAAGATCCGTTGAAGTCGGCAAAGGCCCGTATGGCCTTTGGGAAATTGCTGATTCAAAAAGCCAATTATGAACAAGCCCGCGGTAAGGTCTCTACCCCGCGTCGGTTGCAATTGGTTGTTAGCGGCTTAATGCAATTTACGGCTGGCGTGTGTTTGCTGCCGGTTGATAGGCGCACGTGGAATGTGTTGAATGATGCGTTGGTGACCGATCTTAAAATTTATAGCATCCTGAGTACCGCAAAATTAGCACACACGTTTAAGTTAAACGGCCTGCGCAAAAAGCTGTATGAAATGGGCGTAAAAAGTTTGCCTGAAGAAGCGTTGTTTTATCACTTGATGGGCAATGAAAGTTTTGCGGCAGGGCAGACGGACGCGGCGATTTATTATTACCAACGTGCGCAGGAAATTGATCCTGAAAACACGGATGTGGCCAAGAACTTGAGCCGTTGCTATAGCAACAAGCAAGATGACACACAGGCCAAGCGCGCCCTTGAAAAAGTGGTATCGATTGATGAGGCCGTTCATAACAAGGTGGCCACGGCAACCGATTTTGATTCGGTGTATGAATTGGCGCAACTCTATGTTGACGGCAAAGAGTATATGAAGGCGCTGTATTACTTTAAGGAGCTGGTGGCCGAGCATCCTGAAAACCCTTATGTCAGAAGCAACATGGCTTATGTGCTGTTTCGCTTAGAGGACATTGATGGGGCGGTGAAGCATTATGAAAAGGCCGTTGAGTATGGTGAAGATCCGGTGTGGACGGCCACGGTGGCGCAAACACTCGGTACCATTTACCACCAAGTTCGCCACGATTTAGACAGTGCTGTAGGCATGTTTCAGTTGGCGTATCAGTTAGACGAAAGCAATTTGGAGTCCATTGTGATGTTAGCAGATTTGTATATGGAGCAAGGTAATTATGATGCGGCGATTGGCGCGTATCGATTCATCTTGAACTTTGAGCCTGAGAATGCCGATTGCCACAACTACCTTGGGTACTTGCTGTGGCAGATTGATGAGAATGATGAGGCGATTGAAAGTTACAGAAAAGCCATTACCTTTGATCCGGATAATGCGATTGCCCATAACAATTTGGGTGTGGTGTATCTGGATGAAAAATGCCAGCCTGAACCCGCTCTAGAAATGTTTAGAAAAGCATCGTACTTAAATGAAAATTACACACTGGCACAATTTAACGTGGGCCGTGCGTATGAAGCCATTGGCGAGCGCAGTAAGGCGGCCAAGGCATACAGCAGTGCGCTGAGCTTGAACACGTTTAATCCAGAGATGGACAGCGATGAAATTCAAGATCGCTTGGAGCATCTGTTTACGGTTTAGAAAAGATTAAATCAAAATGTTACTGAGTTTCAGGTGCGACCCGCTTGCATACACCTCCTTAAAAAAGAGATGATGACAAGACCCCACCCAACAAACTCGGTGACAGGTTTAAGAAAATGAGTGGAACAAACGAATAAAAAAAACGTGGATTACCAAACCGAATAAGGCTAACCCCTTGTTCGGTTTGTGCTATCAGAAAAAATAAGTACACTGTAGATACACGCCTATGACTGAAATAAAGCCAACATGGATAGAACTATGCCGAACCGCCTTTGATGAAGAACGGTTTGAAGATGTTGTTGCGTTTGCAGAGCAATCTTTATTAGAGCCTGTGAATGATCCTGAGATTTATAAAAATATTGGTAATGCATTTTGCAATTTGAATCGCCATAAAGAGTCAATTCGATTTTATGAAAAAGCATTAAATGTTGAACCTCGTTATTTTGAGGCTAGTTATAACTTAGGCGTCTATTATAAAATTCACAAGAGGGATTTTCATAAGGCAATAAAATGCTTTGTTTTAGCCTATAAGGTTTCAAGAAAAAAAGATTTAAGAAAAAATATTTGGTGTATGTTGCAGTTAACATCTGTATATTTTTTATTGGATGAACATGATAAAGCAGATTTAATCATAGAGAGCTTAAATGAATCCAATCTTGATGCTGAAAATTTGCAATACTTCTATGTATTGGAACGGGTTAAGTGTAAATTGATGATTTGGAAGGGGGCTCGATTAATTGAATTTACGGCGAGAATTATTGAGAATGAAGCCTTTTCTTTAGATGAAAAAAAGAAAGTTTTTTTAAAAATAATAGAGTATTTAATGCTTAAGAAAAGTGAAGATTACGGTAAGGCATGCCAAATACTTCAAGAGTTATCAATATATGAGTTTGAAGAATATCAGTTGAGTTATGAACTCGCAAAAATGTATTTCTTTACTCAGCAAGATCTTGATAGCTATAAGCAATTAAGAAAAATATCTACCTTACCTGATGCTATTGAGAAGTATGGTAAAAAAAATACATTTGAAAAAATAAAAGAAGAATTTGTTTCAGATGTTGATATTTCTTTTTACATTGCATTTGATTTACAAGCATATGCTTTCGAATGTTTAACTTCAAACAACGAAGAACAAGATTTTATAGACGCCCTCTTTAACCACACTTTGCTATACCTAGAATCATCTAGTGCAGGTGAAGAAATAGGGGCTAGAGCTGTTTGGGTTAACTTAGCGATGGCATTGCACTGGAATTTTAATAAAAAAGCTCAAGCCATTGATTATATTAAAAATTATATTTCTAAGGCTGTTACGGAGGAGGAAAAATTTGTTTATACGCTTTTTTTAGCGAAATGTTATCTTCTTTCTAAGCCTGAAAAAGCACTGAAATTGCTTGGTGAAGCCCATAGTTATATCAATTATGCAGAGATTCATCCTGATAGCTCTATTATGGAACAAATCACCTACTTAAAAGCAGATATTATTATAGCAAGTGCTGAATAGCGAATGACGCAACATGCAGAACAAGCTGATTATAGAGAGTCAGACTCGGAATTCTAATGCGCTGCTTCTAGCTCTTTTTCACCGTTGCTTTTACCACCGGCGCCGGCTGCTTTTAGCTGGGCGATTAACTCTGGGATGACCTGAAACACATCACCAACAATCCCGTGGGTGGCTACCGAAAAGATCGATGCACTGGGGTCTTTGTTGATGGCGATGATCGTGTCGCACTTGTTCATCCCTACGCGGTGCTGAATGGCACCACTAATGCCACAGGCAAAATACAATTTTGGACGCACCGTCTTACCGGTCTGCCCCACTTGATACTTATAAGGAATCCAGCCGGCATCCACCGCTTTACGGCTTGCCGCAATACTGCTGTTCTCAAAACAATCGGCCAACTCCTGAAGCAATTTAAAGGCATCAGGGCCACCCAAACCATAACCACCCGCAACCAACACTTGCGCATCGGTAATACTTGGGCCTGTGGTCAGCTCGCGCACAATTTCCATTACTTCAAGGCGCATATCACCGTCTTGAAAATTCACAGGAATCGGTGTGACTTTACCGTCGCGGTTTAAATCTTCAGGCAACGGAATCATAACACCCGGACGGGTGGTGGCCATTTGTGGGTTGTTCCACGGGCCTAAAATTCTCGCCTTTAAGCTCTCGCCAAAACTGGGGCGAATGGCATACAAACACCCTGGGTACTGACCGAGTTTGTCGGGATCCGCTTTGTTGGTGTGCTCGTAAGGACCAATATCAAGCTCGGTACAATCAGCCGTTAAGCCGGTGTCAAAGTGGGCTGCAATGCGTGGGGCTAAATCACGCCCGGTGGTGGTACTGCCCAGTAGCATAATGTGAGGCGGGATCTCAAAGGTGTCTAAGAAATCAACAATCACACGACGATATGGCAGTGTGCGGTAGTTCTTCAGCTCTTCGTGATCAGCCACATACACTTCATCAGCACCGTGGGCAATCAACTTCTTGGCTTCACCAGTCACGTTATGCCCAAGTAAAACACACGAGAGTTGCCCCTCAAGCTTGTTGGCCAAGTCACGGCCAATCCCTAGTAGCTCATAAGTAACGGGTTGCACCACGCCATCGGTTTGCTCGGCAACCACAATCACTTCTTTGTTACTCGGGGTGATGATAATCGGTAACGGTTCAGCTTCGGGTTTAGCAGCCGCTTTTTTCGCTTCTGGCTTTTTTGCTTCGTCGCTCACTAGAGGGCAAACTCCTTGATACTTGTTTGATTTAATATATCTTTAACCATCGTGGTTACAGGTTGGCCTTGATGCACCACACAGCTTCCGCCCAGTTCACCAACCTTGTCTGTTTTAGCAACAATGGTAGGCGAGCCCTTTAGGCCACACAACACAGGGTCGGCGCCAATGGCATCAAGATCAACAATCTTAACGATGCTGGCCTTGAGCTCGGGGTTACGAATGAGTTGACGGACTTTAAAGGCGTTTTTAAATTTGCGGTATTTTAGATGCGGGTAAGAATTCGCAACCGTTAGCAAGCAAGGCAATTGGGTTTTTACCCATTGGTAGCCCCCTTCAACAACACGGCGGGCTTCAACGTGACTCGGCGTCAGTTTAAATTCTTCGCAGTAGCTTACTTGAGGCAAGTTCAAACGCTCAGCAATCTGAGGCCCAACTTGAGCCGTATCGCCATCGGTGGTTTGCAAACCACAACAGATCACACTGATTTTGCCCGTGGTTTCTACGTGCTTAATCAGCTTGTGTAGGGCATAGGCCGTGGCAAGCGTATCAGAAGCAGCTAAGCGGCGATCTGAAAGCAAAAATGCCCCATCGGCACCGTATTCAATGGCTTCAAGTAAAACTTCTTCAGCATTCGGAGGTCCCATCGAAAGGGCAAAAACCTCGCAACCGGTTTGTGATTTGAGGTCGAGAGCCGCTTGCAGGGCATAGCGATCAAAGGGATTCATCATCCGTTTGGCGCGCGCGCGATCGATGGTGCCATCGGGGTTGATACCCGCTTTGGCATTTTGATCGGGCACTTGTTTGATCAAAACTAAAACGCGTTTAATATCAGCAGTCATAGGGCTTTGAGTCTCTCTTAATCTCACGGTCTGGTTTAAGGTCTGCTAGAGTTAGGCCAGTTGGAGCCCGTCGGCATCGATATATCACATCGATACAGCACACCTCTAGATTATGACAAATCATACCAAGAAAAGCACAGATCCAAAAGTAGTTTTAGCAATGATGATAAAAGACTTTACCTTCTCTTTATATCGCCGAGCGTAATGATTGAAGCGTTCTTACAGCCTCATCATAGTTTTGAACCCTAATAACAGGCTCGATAGACTGCTTTTCAAGTTGTATTCGCACGTGCTCAGGCGGGTTGCTTTGATTTAAAACGGTGGTGTTATCTTCGACAACAATAATTTTGGTTCGAAGCGACCGGCTCACAATCTGATCCAACAGACCCAGTACC
>CAYGPY010000014.1:10011-21921 GCA_964351765.1 uncultured Vampirovibrionales bacterium | reverse complement strand
GTAATAAGTATTTAAGAGTAATACATTACTGGCTAAATGTAACGCTGTCTATTTTACTTGCCATGACACTCATCCAGGTTCTGCTTGTAGTGCCTTCGATTTGTCTCGCTAGAGGGGCTTCATCCTCTGAAAATAAAGCACCTACAGAACAAACCAATAGGGTAAGTGACAAGGGCGTCTACCCGAACATTTATTATCTGATTCTAGACGGGTACGCAAATCATCAAGTGCTAAAGCAGTATTTCGATTTTGATAATATGCCGTTTCTGGAGCATCTTCAAAAAAAAGGTTTCTATCTAGCTGAAAATAGTATCAGTAACTATGCCCAAACAGGCCTGTCACTTCCGTCATCATTGAATTTTAAATATGTGAATAATTTGGCAACTTTAAGTAGGGCAGAACGCTCGGATCAGATAAAGCACCTGTTTCAACGTAATAAAATGATGGAAGTTGCTCAGAAACATGGTTATAAGACCGTTCATTTTTCTACGTCTTGGGGGCTCACTTCCTCATTTTCCTCTGCAGATATTAACGTGAAATGTGGTCGATTGAACGAGTTTTATTTTTTACTGCTACGTCAATCGATAGCAAGGCTGTTTATTGAAAAGTTAAATACGAGTCGGCGTGACTATATTCTGTGTCCATTTAAAAGGTTGCCGTCGATGGCCAAGATGTCTGAGCCTACTCTATTTTTTGCTCACATTATTTCACCCCATACGCCTTATTTGTTTGATCGTGATGGGAACAGCGTGGAAGATAACCGAAATTTAAATATTCATGAGGCGACAAACGAAGACCCTCACATGTATCTTGAGCAGCTCATGTTTATTAACCAAAAGGTGATGTCTCTTGTGGATACTATTTTAGAAAATTCAGATAACGACCCCATCATTATTATTCAGTCTGATCATGGTTCCTCATCTCTATTCCAATCTGAAAAAGACTGGAATAGTCCAACACCAGATATGCTGAATGAACGTATGCGTATTTTAAATCTATATTACGTTCCTACGGAATTACAGCAAGAATTATACCAAGGGATATCTCCTGTTAACTCGTTCCGTGTGATTTATAATCATGTCTTTGATTTGGATTTAACATTGCTGCCTGATACGAGTTACTATTCGAGCTATTTTGTTGATGTTCAAGATCGCGTTGAATACCGTGATGTGACAAATCAGGTTTCAGGTCCTTTAAAAAATAAATACTAAAGGGTTGAGTCAATCTTGACGGCAAACGATGGAAAGCGGTCTTTGAACTCTGATGTGTCGGCATAACCTTCATCCATAGCTATCACGGTATGGGGCGTCGAATAGAACATATTTACAGCAGCCTCTGGGGTACTAATATCTGTGCCAATAGGGGGCATGTTAGGTGTGTTCCGAACTGAGCGAAGAATTCCCATGGCGTAGCCTGGTTTTTGAAGAACGCGAACAATTTCGTTTATTACGGTTCTCATTGTATGGGCATATTCAAAAACATTGGCCCCATAAATAAGTTTAAAGTGGTTGTCTTCAAAAGGCATATTATGCATATCGCCTTTAAAGATAAGTCCTCCTTCATCACGAAGATCTAGACCAATTGTGTTGGCTAGGCCGACATATTCTCTGAGGAATAGGATTTCATCAACAAAACGTGGGCCTAAGATAAGAACAGGATCCTCTGGCTTTAAAGCGCCTGTTTTCATCAGTGCAATTATGGTGCGTAATAACAAGTGGTGGTTATTTTCATACCCATGGATTAAGGAAATGTTTCGGTCTTCTGGGTTTTTGGACATATTTTTATTTAAGTCCTCAAACACATTCTCCCAGATACTGACCACCTTTTTTGTATCGTCTTTATCTTTTAAAGTAATAAGTTGTTGGTATTCTGTTTGATGCTCTTGATAAAATGAGTCGTCGGGTTCTTTAAAGGGTGTACTCGGAGTGTAGGTATGGTTGTCACCCAAAATTAATTTCAACTTTGAGGACAAAGTGAGTTCAACGGCCTCAAATGCTTCTGAGAGGCTTGATTCGGTTAAGACCCATAGTGTTTGGATGATTTTAGCTGATTTATTGTCATCTGAAGTCCCGTTTCTTTTCAGATAACGACTTTTTAAAATGGGGACAATGTCGTCTATAAAATCGTACTGATACCCGTATACAAGCAGTTCGTTTTCAAGTACTTGGTTCAATACGCATTTAATGTAGTCGATGTTTGAATGCGTTTTCGTAGAGGTAGGAAAATTGTATGTGGAAGGGCTTTGGTAAGGTTGAAGCGATGAGGATAAATCCTCGTCGGATACAGGAAAATCAGCAACATCAAATAAAAGTGTTTTCAGCGCAGTCTTAACAACGTCAGAGAGGTCATGTATTTGGGTAGTGTTAATGAGGTTAATGGTAATCGATTGAACATCGTGTTTAAAACGTTTTTCAGAGAGTAGATATAGCCGTTCATTATAGTCTATATCGGTCAGGGTTTTAGTCACTTTTGCCCATGGGTTTGTATATGCCGCAACAGTATTTTTTAAGAATTGTTTTCGACGCCACCGCTTTCGGAACTGTTTAAGATTTTGTAGCATGGAAAGCCTTTCTGTAGTATAAAAATGGTAGTAACTAAGTTTATTTTCTCTATAGGATTTTAACGTATAGGTTAGGTGAAACATGACAATACTTAAAGATGCGACTGCTCAAGATCCTTCTAAAAGGCAGCAGGATGTGTTAAAGGATTTTGAGCAACATGGGTATGTGGTGGTTAAAAACGCTATTGACCCTGCGGAATTGGAAGCACTACGTACGCATTACAGCCAAGTCTTGTCTGATCCAAGTACTGAAAAAGTTTTCAGGCCAGGCGGTAATGATTTTGTGCATGAGGTGATACCTGATTTACCTATTGTAAAAGGTATTATATTTGATGCACTGGTTGATAATCCTTTATTACTCGATTTTATGACGAATGAGCGTGTCTTACCTGTACTTAAAACGATATTGGGTGACGATTTTGTTGTGCTTCCGGATTTTGTCGTTCAGTGGAATTATTTTAATATTCTCCACACAGATATGACAACAGGTGAACAGCGTGGTATGACGTTTCATCGTGAACCAGATTATCGTATTGTTTCTGTGGGTGTTTATTTTCAAGAAAACTCTATTCATGGGGGGGGGCTTTACATTGTTCCTGAAAGTCACAATGAAGCAGACCCTTGTGTTGAGTTGCGGAAGCAATTCTCTGCTCGAAAGACGAAAAACGAGCGTTCGGTGTTGAAACGATGGGTTGATAAAATTTTCACAAGAAAACTTCAACAATGTCGTGAGAAATTGATTGCTCACCCAAAAGGCATTGATATCCCCTCCCAAATGGGTGATTTAGTGATTTTTGACAACCGTATACTACATCGCTCAAGCTTCCCTCAGGATATGCGTCAACTTTCCTCTGATGGCGGTAAAATGGCGTTTATGGGGTCTTGTTCGTCAAACAACCAGCATGCTCAGAACTATATAGATATGTTAAATGCCAAATCGAAAGATAATTATCTCTCACGGGAGCGTGATCTTGAACCACTACGGCAACGGGCGGAAAAAGCCGGTATTCTTGTAACGTAATAAGGCTTGTTTGGACTGGATTGAAACATCTGTTTTTATTGATTCTAGGGGTATCTATTGTATGATAGAGCCTGGTTTATAATCTTTCCTTTTGAATCAAATAGCAAAGTATATAAAATGCTTCAAAAACTACGCACAACATTTAAAAATGATAAAAAGCTTTATTTAAGGCTTTTAGAATATTTAAAACCATATAAAAAATGGTTTTTTATTATGTTTCTAACTTCCATCCCTTTGGCGGCTGTTGAGGGTTCTGTTGCTGCTGTTACAGGGCCTCTTGTTGATCGATTTTTGAAAGACCAAAATTTTACCCTTTTAAAAGGAGTGCCTTTTTTCATTATCATCGTTACTGTTGTTCAGGGCACTCTTATGTATGCAAATACATATTGCACGGTTCAGTTAACCAACGCGATTAGCCGTGATCTCAGGATGGATTTGTTTGCTAAACTAGCCGAGTTTGACTTACCTTATTTTAAACAGAACACTACGGGTGATATTTATTCTCGATTTTATGTTGATACATTAAAGCTACAACAGGCGATTGTTGTAAATTTGCATGATTTCATTTTGAAGTTTTTCACCTTGATGTTCCTTGTTGCCGTGTTGTTGTATCAAAACTGGAAATTTGCTTTAATAACACTATTTATTACGTCTTTTATGGTGTTGCCGTTAGCGCTTATTTCCAAAAAATTACGTCGCCTTGATTACCGAATGAGAGACTTAAGTTCAGATATTATTGTTGCCTTTACGGAATTTCTCTACGGTGTTAAAGAAGTTAAAGTTTTTCAGCTTGTTCCCTATATGACAAAACGGTTTAATGGGAAGTTACAAGAGCTTTTTGATACGTCCATTAGTGCGAACAAAGCAGGCGCTTTGTTGAAACCAAGTATGCAATTTATTTCGTCGATTGGTATTGGGTTGATCTTGTATTTAGGTGTTGTTCAGATTGAGCAAGGCCTAATGACGGTGGGGGCATTTACGAGTTTTATGGTTGCGATGGCCTTGATGCTGAAGCCTTTAAAAACGGTAGGGGGGATACTCAGCAAAATCTCTGTTATCTTGGCTCCTGCTGAGCGTGTATTCGGTTTGATGGATAGAGAGGTGGAATTACTCAAGCCTGAAAACCCAACGCCATTGGACTCATTTGAGTCGATGTCTTTTAAGAATGTCTCTTTTTCATATAATGAAGGCGAAGCGGTACTTAAAAATATTAATATTGACATTAAACTGGGAGAAACATTGGCCCTTGTTGGCCCAAGTGGTGGTGGTAAATCCAGTTTAGTCAACCTCATACCAAGATTTGTTGACCCAGTTGAAGGCGACATTTGTATGAATGGGATTAATCTAAAAGATTTATCCCCTAAAACCATCTTTGACCAAATTGGGGTTGTGGCCCAAGAAAATATTCTCTTTAACATGTCGATCCGTGAAAATATTCAACTGGGACGGCTTTCAGCAACAGAAGACGACATTATTGAAGCGGTAAAAGCTGCAAATCTTTGGAACTGGCTTGAAACAACACCTGAGGGTATGAACACCATTGTTGGTGAACGAGGCGAAAACCTGTCTGGTGGTCAGCGCCAGCGTGTGGCCATTGCACGAGCATTTTTAAAGGATGCACCTGTCCTGATTTTAGATGAAGCTACGAGTGCCTTGGATAATGAATCTGAGAAGTTAGTACAGCAGGCACTAAACAAATTAATGAAGGGCAAAACAGTTATTGTTATTGCCCACCGTTTATCCACCATTCAACATGCCGACCGAATCTTGGTACTGGAAAGCGGTGAAATCGTACAATCAGGCAATCATCAAGAACTTGTTGAAGTAGAAGGTATTTATAAACGCTTCTATATGATGCAGTTTCACGAGGATGATGCATTATCTACTAAAGTGCTTGCATAGCGGTGCTGGTTAGGAAGATACAGGGTCATGATGGATGAGCTTGCCTAATGACTCAGCAATCATAAGACCATTTTTATCTTCATCGAATGTGTCATCACTTCGAAAAGCACGGCTCATATTGCCTTTGCCTGCTTTTGTGAACATCTTTGAAATCGCTTTATCAAGCTCGTTGGCATCAATGTTGTAGTCGATGATATCGTTATAATTGAGTCCCGTTTTGTAATTGAAGACTCCTGGCAAGCAAGAATACCAAGCATTTCCAAACACCACCACATTTTTACCTGTTGTAATTGATTCCCAACCAGAGGTGCCTGTAATTGTGGCTGTGAATATAGAGTGCTTGATTAAAACATGGGTGTTCATAGTGATGGGAACAATAATGAGGTTAGGGATGTTCTTGATGCGCTGAAAAAAACCATCTTCACGAAAGAATTCATTTTGGTACGGATTTTCTTTGACATAGATATAGCAATCATCGGGGAGTATATCAGAAAGCACTTCTAAGGCGTAAGCCTGGTCGTAGAACTTTCCTCCGAGGGGGTAGGTACTCATTTCTGGTTGGAAATGCAAAGGGAAATACACAAATTTCTTTTTTAAGTCGGGGTCTTTGGTTGTGATGCTTTTAAGTGTTTTTTTATAATTTAAAAATTTAGACCATTTGTAAAACGAAAGGTGCTTACCTGCGAAGAAATCTTTGGTCGCATCAAAAAAGGAGTATTTATATTGCAGATTTAAGATGAATTTAATGTAAGTCTGAAGTGATTCATCTTTGTCTACAGGGATTGTTTCTTCAGGATAGAGCTCGGGTACTTCATTATAATAGCCAACATCCTCTAAGTTATAGACAGGGAAATAACGGTCACTAATAAAAGAAGGGTAGAGTGTGATGGTTTTAATGCCCATTGCCTTTGCTAGAAAATACAAAATGGAATCTTCACCGTAGTGGATCATGTTTTCAAATAAGACAACATCAACGTTTTTACTCGAAAGAAGATGATAGAAATAGTTTAGGAGCGGGTGCAGGTAGTTAAGAAAATCGGAAACACTATACTCATAATACTTATAGTAATAGTTTTTTCGATCAATCATCATAATGTAGGCAAAAAGGTTCTCATACACCTTGTCATAAATCTCGTCAGGACATCGCTCAGGTGAGAATCGCTTGATAATGAGATCGTGATTCATAAAGTCTGCGCGTGAATAGTCACACTGTTTGTTGGGGCCAATCCATAATGAGATATCAATAAGTGGGTCGTTGCCAAGATGTTTAACGACGGATTGAAATTCGTAAGCGAAGCCCCAAACCATTACTTTTTTAACGTGCTCGTCTTTGTTCATCTTAATAGTTTAACTTAAATGTCGGCCTAATATAAATGCTTCGGCTGCTTCGGTAGCGATCGTTGCTCCGCGCCAGCGTGCCAAATGTTCTAAGGCTTGAACTGAGCGTGCGTGAGGCCACTCTCTCATTTCACAGGCGTAGATGTTTAACGCTTCAGTTTTTAAGCAAAGCGTGTCGCTAATATCGTTAAACCAGTTGGGTGAAAAAGCGGGAGCCGATTGGGGTGGTTGCCATTCAGTGCTAGAAGCCACTTCGAAAAATAGGAGGGTTTTTACAGGGTGGTTGGGCTGAGGGCGACATGCCGTCACCACGGCCTCGTGGATACGTCTATGGTCAATATTTACATCGCCAATGTGGTGTGTGTAGACACGTTCGGGCTTGAATTGCTCAATGAGCTTCTCAACCTGCTGGGTTATTTCTAGGCGTGAAAGCGTATCCATCTGATTATCAGGTAGTTTTAACAGCGTTACATTGTTAACCCCAAGACAAGCATTGGCTTTTTTGGCTGTGCTTGCAAGTTCTTCGATAGCTTTAGCCTGAGCTTCTGAAGACCCTCCCCGACTAACGATGCCTTGAGCCATAATGACAACATTGACGTTGTCCCCGTTTTTTATATGTTTAGCAATGGTGCCACCACAACCAAGGATTTCATCATCGGGGTGTGCAGCAATTACAAGGATGTTCATCGCTTGATTCCAACGTTAGTACTTCATTAAAAGGTGCATTCGATTTGTTTAAATATAAATAGAACTCAAGATTGAGGAGTTAAAGTATCACTCATATACTACGATCAACACAAAATCTTAGTGAGTATGTAGTAATTTACCATAAAAAGGTTTCGGGTTGTTTGAGTTAAGCGAGAGGTTGTTTTATAATCGAAGCTCAATGAACCTTAGACTTTGATAGCTTGCAGTAGGTGGAATATCCTTGTTTAAAATTGCTGAAAAACAAATCGGTGCAACCGCACCGCCGTTTTTGATCGCCGAGGCGGGGATTAATCACAATGGCGATATTAAAAAAGCATTTGAGATGATTGAGGTAGCTAAGGCTGCTGGCGTGAACGCTGTGAAATTTCAGACCTTTAAAGCCTCTGAATTCATCACTGACCCCGATCTTGACTATACCTATACCTCCCAAGGTGCAGAAACGACTGAGTCGATGTTAAGGATGTTTGAGCGTGTGCAGTTTTCTGAGGAGGAATGGTTTCGTATTCGAAAGCATTGTGATGACTCAAATATTATGTTTATGTCTACGCCTCAAAACGTGTCTGATTTAGAACTCCTTCTTAAAATTGGCATGCCTGCTATTAAAGTGGGCTCGGATGATTTTACAAATATTCCATTACTAAAACGCTATAGCGAAGAAGGCTTGCCGTTGCTATTGTCGACGGGAATGGCTGATTTCGGAGAGGTTTATGAAGCCTTAACAACGATTGGTGCTGATCGTGGCCATCCAACAGTGTTGTTTTTATGTACGTCGCAATATCCTACCCCTGCCTGTGATGTTAATATTGAAAAGCTAGAAACCTTTGCAAATGCTTTCCCTTATGTTGTCTTAGGTTTTTCGGATCACACACAAGGTCCTCTTGCTTCTTCACTTGCCGTGGCCAAAGGAGCTCGCGTTTTTGAGAAGCATTTTACCTTAGACCATAATTTACCGGGCCCGGATCACTGGTTTTCTGACGACCCTGACGAGTTAAAGATATGGGTAGATAGTATTAATACAGCGTATACGATGCTTGGATCTTCAGAAATCAAGCCGACGGCTGAAGAAGAAAAAATGCGTGTCCTTGCACGACGTAGTATTGTTGCTGTTGAGGCTATTCCTGCGGGTCAGGTGTTAACGAGTAATAATATTGGGTTACGTCGACCAGGGAATGGACTGGCGCCATCATTATTTTCTAAGATGCTTGGCCTAAAGGCATCACAAGATATTGATAAGGGTGCTTTATTGGATTGGGGAGATTTTACCCGATGATATTAAATCAAGAGCAATTTGCTAAACACTTTGCCCAACATCTTAATTTTCCAGAAAATTCTTACCATCCTTTAGTGTGGATAAATGGACAGCCTGACATTGGTGAGGGCGTTCATATTGGATTCTTTTCAGAAATCAATGCGAAGGAGATTACTCTTAAAATTGGTGACCACTGTGATATTGCTTCTTTTGTCGCCATTAACGGTGCCGATTCACATAAGTTATGTTTAGGGCTATCTGATAAAATTGAGCGGCGCGATATAACGTTAGAGCATCATGTTTTTGTTGGGTCACATTGTGTAATTAAAGGTGGTGCACACATTGGTCATCATAGCGTGGTGGGTTCTGGCACTATTGTTGAGGGTGTCACAATTCCTCCTTACTCACTAGTGATTGGAAACCCGATGGTGGTTAAAAAGGGGTATTATAAATCTCAAGTGGAGCAACAACGTGGTATTCAGCTGTGATTGTGACTGCTCACCAACCGGCATACCTGCCTTGGCTTGGTTATCTTGCCAAAATTGCGGCCAGTGATGTGTACGTGTTTATGGACGATGTTCAATTCGAGAATCGTTCTTTTATTAACCGAAATAAAATTAAGATATCCAATGGTAAAGGGAGTTGGTTAACGGTTCCTGTTAAAGGGAAGGGGCATCGTGATGGAACAATGATGACTCTGGCGGTTGATAATGAGAGTAATTGGAAAAAACAGCATTTGGATGCAATGTACTATAACTATAAAAAAGCCCCTCAGTTTGACGTGCTTTATAGTAAAATTGAGACCCTCTACAAAGAAGAGCACGACCTTCTTGTCGATCTTTGTTTAGAACAATATTATTTTTGGGCAGATATTTTAAATATAACGACAAAAGTTGTTCGTTTAAGTGAATTGAAGCTCGAGTCGGATAAGGCGTCATTGATTGTGGATGCTTGCACGGTACTAAAGGCCACTACTTATATCTCTGGTGCTTTGGGCCAAGACTATCTAACGCAACATGATTTTAAAGGAACGGATACGAAGCTCGTCTTTCAAGATTATGAGCATCCTGAATACCCACAGCTTTGGGGCAAATTTCTACCTTGTATGTCTATTTTAGATTTTTGTATGAACACAGATAACGACCGTTTAATTTATGAAGGAAATAAATTGCATGAGTAATCAAGTTTTAGACCACGGGTTTTCAACCGAGTGGGATACCCTGTATAAAGAAAATACACATCTGTCGATTTGGCCTTGGACCGAACTCGTTAGTTTGGTGATGCGGCATGCTCGCCCTACCTCACGTGACTTTCGTGTGCTTGAAATTGGATGTGGCGCGGGTGCTAATATTCCATTTTTTAAGCATTTAGATGTTCAGTTTTGCGGTGTTGATGGTAGTGCTGTAATTATTGAAACGCTCCGAAAAAACTTTCCTGAGTACAAAGACGCGTTAAAGGTGGCGGACTTTACAAAAGAAATTCCTTTTGAGGGTGAATTTGATTTAGTGATTGATCGTGGTTCGCTAACAAGTAACACCACTGAGGCAATGGAGCAGTGCCTTGAGTTGGTTCATCAAAAACTTAAGCCTGGTGGTAAATACATTGTGGTGGATTGGTTTTCGACCGAGCATAGCGACTATCAAACAGGCGAAAAAATTGATACCTATAGCTATAAAAACTTACCAAAAGGTCACCTTGCCGGCACGGGTGTTGTTCATTTTTCAGATCAACCCCATATTGAAAGCTTGTTAAAAAACTTTGATCTCAAGTTGTTAGAGCACAAAGTTCGTAAACAAATCATGCCTGATGATAACTTTACCTTTGCGGCCTGGAATATTATTGCTCAGAAAAAAGGGTAGCGGTCTGCTAGCACGGGCTGTGTGCTTGCCTTAACCGGTCACATAATGCTTCCCAAGATACATCGACAGGGTTGTCGATGGTATTGAATATGGTATGGAGTTTTAGATAGTCGTCAAACGTGTCCATTGTGCATCGATAGTTGGCCATGTCTGTTGACATGGCTTTGGGCCTAAATGGTGTTGCTGAGCTATGATTTTTTTGAATCCATGGTGTAACATGCTCGAATTCACCTGGATGTTTGGCATGATTAAGCGCTTTTCTCAAGATGTCTACGCTCATCGCCTCTGCACTTAACCCATAGGGTAATCCATCCTCAGGAGAGCTTGTGCCTAGGTAGGTCAAATTGTTTTCAAGAAAACTCTCGATCAGTTCTTCTAGAAAAGTCCCGTCAGGAAAAACATTGTCAGCAGTGAGGCGAACCACGATACCATTCTCATCCATATCCTGAGTAGCATCAACCATACGCTTTAACACGTTGTTTAGATCTCCGCGAAAACAGGTAACGTTATGATTGGCCAATATTTGTTGGGTGGGGTCATCTGATGTTTCAGAGGATGTTGCCACAATAACCTCTAAGCCTGTATTAGCAACTCGTTTTGCACAAAGTACGACGCTTGGAGTACCAGCGAGTGGCAGAAGGCCTTTAGCTGGGAGACGTTGGGAAGATAAGCGAGATTGAATGACAATCCGTGTGGGTCTAGACATGGGGCCACCTTAGCTGTTTATAAACGTTGAATTATAGAATTAACCTAGCATAATTATATATAAATTAAGAACAATATACATAATATATAATTATGCTGTTGAAACCCTGTATTCCTAGCTATGCTTTTGATACCATATAGTTTCTGTCGGATTTTGACTGAAACGTAAGGATGTTGACCGATGTCTCAGGTTCAAATGCAACCACCACCAAAAAATAGCACGCCTTCTGTATCGAATTCGGTTGCTCACCAAGCCGTTGTTATTGCTGCTGGCATGGGCGCGCGTTTGGGTGCGATGACCGAATCGTTGCCAAAATGTTTGCTGCCTCTTAATGGTAAAACCATCTTGGATTATCAGCGTCAAGCATTTATTAATAACGGCATTGCTAAAACGTTTATTATCACAGGACATCAGGCTGATGCATTGCAGTTTGATGATGTGCAAACCTTTCATAATGACGACTATAAAAACAATAATATTTTATGTTCGTTGATGTATGCTGAATCTGTGATGGATGAGGCCTTTGTTGCTTCGTATTCTGATATTGTCTATGCCCCCGAGACAGTG
>CAYGPY010000014.1:0-10001 GCA_964351765.1 uncultured Vampirovibrionales bacterium | reverse complement strand
CTTCAGGCGAGTTCGGCTGATATTGCTGTGGTGGTGGATATGGATTGGCGTGGCAATTATATCGGCCGCACCGAGCACCCTGAAAGCGAAGCCGAAAAAGCATGGGTTGCAGCCGATGGCACTGTTTTAAAGACAGGTAAGATTTTAAACGCCTCTGACGACGTTTCTGTTGGGGAGTTTATTGGGTTGTTTAAATGTTCCGATAGAGGAGCCCGCATGTTCAAGGAAAAATTTGAACAGGCTAAAAAAGTCTATGCAGGCAAGCCGTTTTATAACGCACCGGTTTTTGAAAAAGCCTATGTGACCGATTTCTTAAACTATTTAATCGATGAAGGTGTGATGGTTACATCCGTACCGATTCGTCAAGGTTGGATGGAAATTGATACACAGCAAGATTTAGAAAAAGCCGAGCAATGGGCAAAACATGCTTTTTATCGTGATTCGGACTTATTTTTGAAGGCCCAAGGCAAGCGTATTTTGAGTGAACTCAACGATTTTAAACGTACGGTGGCCTCTTCAGCCAATGAGTTAGGTTGGACTGAAACGGCTGTTCAGGCTGTGATTGATGGTACGGCGACCTATGCTGAAGCCAGCCGGTTTATGGATGCCATGTGTACCCATTACCCACTTGAACGATCGAGTTTGGAGTTGGGTTCCGATGATTCAGTAGATGGCGTGGTTTATTTCCCTGTCGAAGCCTCAGTGGCTTCAGCGCGCGTGTTCGATCGGAAAAACAAAGAGGGTAATCGTTCGCCGTATTATGAATACCGTGATACAGCAACTTCTCGCTTGTGTGCTTTTCGCCCCGAGTGGATTGAAGAGCTGCGCACGGTGGATGATAACAATCCTGAAAACCCTGATGTGGTTTATAACAATGGTCACTTTATGCATCAGGCCACGTTTTTTGTAGGTCCTGTTAATTTTTACTATCAAATTGGCGACAAAAAATATTGCACTGAGATGAACACAGGTGATTCAAACTACATTACGCCGTATTACCCGCACAGTTTTGCCAAGCGTGATGCCGATCAGTTGGGCTACATTGTGGCCGTTACCTTTGGTGGTGAAGTACGCCGCGCTTTGGATGAACTGTACCGCATGGGCTATGACCGTGCCTCGCAATATCGCTTTGAAGGTACCGATACCCAACGAGCTCAGCAACAACATATCGATTTCTTATTGGCCAATGAATGTATGACGCGCCAACAACTTCAGAAACATTTGGTTGACGATGACTTGGGTGACACCCTTGATGTGCTGGATGAAAATAAGATTTGGACCACGGATGAGTTAACGAGCTTGGCGCCGTATCTCAATGTGAATGTACAGGATCTACTCGTGCCTCCATCGAGAGACGATGAACAGGTTGTGGTGCGCAAGCTAGCCGAGACAGAGCCGTATCTTTACCCGTCGGACAAAATCCCTCATTATAAAATTTGGCAAGGAGCACGATGTCGTCGTGTGCCGATGGTAAAATCATTTTCGGTTTCGGTGAACACGGGTGTCCCAGAGAATGATTCTGATTTTAAAAAGGCCAATGGCCTAGCGTTTAACTATGGATTGCACTCTTATATCTTTAATTTATCCGATCATAACCTGACGTTTGTATGGGAGTATGATGGCCAGTTAAAGACACAACTATTACGCCCTAGTGATTCAGTTTGCGTACAGCCTTTTGTGCCGTTTGGATTTTATCGTCATGGCACGAACGTTGATATGGATGCCCCCGGTGTATTTATCGTGGGGATCCCCGGTACCGTTAATGCTATTGCCCAAAAAGAGATGTCGGCTTTTGCTGACTTTAGCCGTGTGGTATCTGAAACGCAGTGCTGGTTTTCCTGAAAGAAGTTACGAACAAAAGAGATTTAAACTATGAGCAGTGAACAAACAACAACCTCTAATAAAATCGCTTACGTGGCGATGAGTGTCGATTTCATCCATTCGGGCCATCTTAATATTATTCACAAAGCCGCCGAGCTTGGCGATGTGGTGATCGGCTTGTTAACCGATGAAGCCGTGGCCAGTTATAAACGGATGCCCTTGTTGAATTATGAACAACGTAAAATTATTATTGAAAACATTAAGGGCGTGACGCGTGTTGTGCCTCAAACGTCGCCTGATTATACTGAAAATTTATTGCTCCTTAAGCCCGCCTACGTGGTGCATGGGGATGACTGGAAAAGTGGTACGGGCCAAAAAACACGCGAACGTGTGATCGAAACTCTAAAGCATTGGAACGGTGAATTGGTGGAACCGCCTTACACAGCCGGCCTGTCTTCATCACACCTTGTTAGTGGCTTACGCCGAAATGGGATTACACCAGAGTTGCGTCAACGTAACTTTAGACGCTTGTTGGAAGTAAAATCGTTGCTTCGTATTTGTGAAGTACACAGTGGTTTGAGCGGTCTGATCGTTGAAGAAGCCCGTGTTGAAGCCGAGAATGGCCATCGTGAGTTTGATGGCATGTGGGAAAGTAGTTTGACCGATTCCACATTAAAGGGAAAACCCGATAATTCGTCGGTTGATATCTCCTCGCGTGTGGATACCATTCAGCAAATTGTTGAAGTGACCACCAAGCCGATTATTGTGGATGCCGATAATGGTGGCTTGCCAGAGCATTTTCAATTCACTGTAAAGACCTTGGAACGCTTAGGTGTGTCGGTGGTGATGATTGAAGATAAAGTGGGCCAGAAACGAAACTCATTGTTTGGTACGGATGCCGAAGTCCCTCAAAAGCAAGATAGCATTGAGGCGTTTGCTGAAAAAATTAGAACCGGTAAAGCGGCTCAAGTGGGTGAAGACTTTATGATTATGGCGCGTATTGAGAGTTTGATTTTAGGTGTGGGAATGGACGATGCCTTTGCCCGTGCTAAAGCCTATATTGATGCTGGTGCCGATGGGATTATGATCCACAGTAAAGAAAAATCACCGGACGAAGTGCTGGCATTTGCAAAGAAATTCCGTGACTATACAAAGACCGTTCCGTTGGTTGTGGTGCCCTCTACGTATAACAGTGTGACAGAAGCCCAACTTGAAGAAGCGGGTGTGAACGTGGTGATTTATGCCAACCATTTGTTGCGCAGTGCGTACCCTGCAATGGTGAAAACAGCGGAAAGCATTTTAACTCATGGTCGCTCATTAGAAGCCAACGAGTTGTGCTTGCCGATTAAAGATGTGTTGACACTGATTCCAACGATGTAACGTAACGGATAAGCAAACGACCAAGGATGTGAAACAATGATTGCATGTGACCAGTTTTATAATTTACTGACATCCGAAGGCATTCGCTTTTTTACGGGTGTGCCGGATTCATTATTAAAAAATATCTGCGCTTACATCACCGATCATACCAATGAGACCGACCATATTATTACGCCTAATGAAGGCAACGCAATGGCATTAGCCAGTGGGTATCATTTGGCAACAGGGTCGATCCCCTTGGTGTATATGCAAAATTCGGGCTTTGGTAATTGTGTGAACCCACTGACGTCCTTAACGGATTCGGATGTATATCAAATCCCACAGGTGCTTTTAATAGGTTGGCGTGGTGAGCCTGATGTGAACGATGAACCACAACACGTAAAAATGGGGCGCATTAACCCTGTGTTGTTAGAGGTTCTTGGCATTCCGTATGAAATTCTTTCGCCCGAGACAACGGATGTGGCTTCTGTGATTAAAGCCGTAATCCAAAAAGCAAAAGAGACGTCAGCACCGGTGGCATTGTTGGTGAAAAAAGATACTTTCTCACCATACACGTTACAAACTAAAATGCCACCAAGCAATCTTGATGAAGCCACTTTGATGTCTCGTGAATCGGCCATTGTTGATGTCTTAAAGGCCTTACCTCCAGAAGCGAAAGTAGTGAGCACTACAGGTAAAATTTCGCGTGAAATCTATGAGTACCGCCATCAAAATAAACTGGGTCACGATAAAGATTTTTTAACCGTTGGTGCGATGGGGCACACTTCACACATTGCTTTGGGTGTGGCTTTAGCTGAAACGAAAAAAGGAACCAACCGACCTGTTGTGTGTGTTGATGGTGATGGCGCCGCGTTGATGCATATGGGTGCCTTTGCCACAGCCGGATGTTATGGTACCGCTAATTTTTTCCATGTGATTTTAAATAATGCAGCGCATGAGTCTGTTGGCGGGCAACCCACTATGGGGCGGCGTGCTGATTTAAAAGCGGTTGCTTCAGCGTGTGAGTATCACAGTGTTTTCTCTGCCACAACACAAGATGAGTTGACTAAGATATTGCCGGAGTTTCTATCGAGTACGGGCCCTGTATTGTTAGAAGTACAGGTGGCATTGGGATCGCGTTCTGATTTAATGCGCCCCTTAACTACGCCTGTTGAAAACAAGCGGGTCTTTATGGCGGATCTATGTGTGAACACTACCTCAACGGATTCAGCGAAGCGTTCAGTGCCGGTGTCGGGCTAATAGAGGAAGATAGTGATGACGAACCTGATGACTGAAGATACAGCACTACTGAGTTTTTGCCAAGATTACGCCTCGTCGGTGGCTGCCCTGCCCAAGGGACTAGAACAATTAGAATTTGATAGCTTGTTTTTGGTGACGGGTACTCATTCGTATCAGCAAGCATCCCTGCAGTCTGCTTTAGCGCCGTTGTTAGAGAAATTTCCAAACGATCGTTATTACGGTTTTGAAAATAACCCTAAGGAATCAGATGTTCTTGAAGGGATTCGCCGTATTCAATCTTTAAAAAATCCATTGATACTGGCTATTGGTGGCGGCAGTGTGATGGACATGGCAAAATTGATTCACTACTTTTCACAAACCGACATTACGTTATCTGAGTTCTTTGAATCAAAAATAGTCCCTCAACAAGAGCGGTTACCGCGCCCATTAGTGATTATCCCCACAACCAGTGGAACGGGTTCTGAGGCAACACAGTTTGCCACGCTCTACATCAACCAGATTAAATCGTCGCTAGATACACCTGCCATTGTGCCTGATTGTGTATTGCTCGATTCGAGTCTAACGCATTCCCTGCCCTCATTGCCTACGGCTGAATCTGGTATGGATGCCTTAACTCAGGCCGTGGAGTCGTATTGGAGTATCCATGCCACGGATCAATCCAAGCAATATGCGCGGCAAGCGATTGCTTTGCTCTGGCCCTATATTGAAATGGCAGTGAATTGTGACGATGATACTGAGTCGATTGCGAGCGCTCGCCAAGCGATGCAAGTCGGTTCGCACTTAGCAGGCAAGGCCATTAATATAACCCGAACCACAGCCCCTCATGCTATTTCGTATCCGATGACCTCTTTCTTTAACGTGGCACACGGGCAGGCTGTGAGCATTAGTTTACCTCATTTTTTAGAATTTAATGCGCACGTATCGGATTCGGAGTGCTTAGATACGCGCGGTGTCGCCTATGTTCAAGAAACCTTGAATGAGATTGTCTCTTTCTTAGGGTGTCACACTATCAATGAAGCCAGCCAAGCATGGCAAGAAAAGATGCGACGGATTGGTTTGAAAACAAATTTGATTGCTTTGGGTATCCAAGAACAAAACTGGGATACGCTGGTTGAGCACGGCTTTAATCCGGCGCGCGTAAAAAATAATCCGCGGCGTTTGGACGAAGCGGCATTACGAATCTTGCTTCATGCGATGTCATTAAACTAAAAGGAAACGGTGAACGTGGTTTTTGGTGTCCTCAAAAAAATATCAAAATCGATGGAAGACGGGAAACAGTCGTTTGCTGGCGTTAACGCGTTTAAAGAACGAATGGCAAAACCCGATGCCCCATGCGTTGTGTTTTATTCAGAGTTGGGTACGGATCGTATTTATTACGATGGGATTTTATCGCGGTTGATAAAGGACCACGGCCAAACGATTGCGTATTTGACCTCATCACAATCCGACCCTTATCTAACTCAACCCCTTGATGGGATGACCTCATTTTACATTGGTAACGGTACGGCTCGTACGGCGCTTTTTCTAGAAATTAATGCACCCGTGATGGTAATGACGATGCCGGATCTGAATGCCTATCATTTAAAGCGTAGCCATAATAATGTGCATTATGTGTACCTGTTTCACTCCTTAGTGAGCACCCATCGGGTGTATCGAGATAAAGCCTTTAATGGGTACGACACTTTGTTCTGTGTAGGGCCACATCAAGAACCTGAAATTCGTGAAGCTGAAAAGCTATTTAATTTACCAGAGAAAAAACTGATTGCTCACGGCTATCCGCGTATTGATAAAATAATGGCGGATTATAAGATCTGGCAAACGAATCAAATAGTATCCTCAGCGACTGACGTTAAGTCTCACGTCCTGATTGCGCCGTCTTGGGGCGAGCAATCCATTTCGACTTTGTGTGCTGATGAGTCGATTCAAGTGTTGCTTGAAGCAGGGTACCGTGTGACGTATCGTCCGCATCCGATGACCTTACGCGACGAGCCCGAGTTTAAAGCCCGTTTGATTAACGCCTTTGGTAAGAATGAAGCGTTTGTTTTTGATGATAATATTGCCGATGCCTCCTCGTTATTTGAAGCTGATGTGATGATTTCAGACTGGTCGGGTGTGGCCATTGAGTTTGGGCTTGGCACGCAGAAGCCTGTTGTGTTCATTGATGTGCCAGCGAAAACCAATAATGAACAATCTCACAAATTTAAAACCCCAGTGATGGAAGAGGTGATCCGTGATGAGATTGGTCGTGTGTGCCCATTGCAAGCTGTCTCTGAGTTACCAACGTATGTGGAGACTGTGCTCAATCAACCTGAATTTAGCCGTGAAAAAATTGAGGCGTTGCGTCAAAACTATATTTATAACGCAGGGCAATCCGATGAGGTGGGTGCCCGAGAATTGATGGCGGTTATCAATGCGAAATCGTCGTAACGATGGTTTCATCGTGATTAAAATCCACCACATGGCTAGGTGAAGTGAACGTGTCTTAGTGTTAGGTTAATAGAATCAATTTTATAGTTTACGTTAATAAAAAGGAGAGATAAATTATGGTAGAACGTCAATCAGAAGCCCTTTGGAATGGTACGCTTAAAGAAGGCAACGGTAGCTTTAAACTGGGTGAAACCGGTTACGAAGGTAAATACTCATTCCCGTCTCGTTTTGAGAGTGCTGATGGTACAAACCCTGAAGAACTCGTTGCTGCAGCACACGCCGCATGTTATTCTATGGCGCTTTCAGCGGGTTTAGAAAAAAATGGTACGCCTGCCGAATCCGTAAACACAACAGCAAACGTTGTGTTGGATAAAGTGGGTGAGGGTTTTGAAATTACCAAAATTACACTGACCTCTGAAGCGGTTGTAAAAAACATTGATGATGCGAAATTTACTGAAATTGCTGAAGCCACTAAAACGGGCTGCCCAATTTCAAAAGCACTATCGAGTGTAAGCACCATTGAGTTAAACGCAAAGTTAATGGCTAGCGTTTAAAATCAAGCCGATAGATACTAAAAACCCCTTGCTAGCATCTAGCAAGGGGTTTTGTTTTGAATTTTTTCTAGCGAATTGTTTCGCTTAGTTTTTGTTTAAAAGCACCGGGGATAAGGTAATCGATGCTCTGATCGCCCGCCATATCACCGAGTTGATCGCCAAGGTTAGCGAGGATGCCACCGTACTCTGTGATGAGTTCCTCGCGTTTTTGAATTTTAAAGTCTGCCGTGGCAATGCGTTGGCTTTGTGGGAGGACTGGTTTTAAGATCGTAGCAACACACTTACTGCCACGAAGTCCGAGTCGGTCTAAATCATCGAGAGTCGGTTGCAACACGCCTTCGTGACGGCCTGTTAGGAAGGCGTACCCTTTAAAGTTAGGATGACTCAATTGTTCCATCCACTGAATTAAGTCTTTGGCCCCATCAATGGCCGGTGCATTGCGAACTTCATTCACCCAATTTACAAAGCGGTTTACGCCTTGCTGCATATACCGCGGGTCTTCCATATAGCCAAGGCAATCAATGGTGGTGTCATCAATATCGAGGATCACAACCCCTTGTTTACCCTGAGCCAGTTGATTTAGAATCCCTTGCTTGGCATCTTTATAAACCTGATTACGAGCCGCTTCAAACGCAGGGCTCTTAACGGTCTCAATCCGCTTGGCAAGCGCCGCTTTGTTCGAATACAATCGGTCTAACAAGTGTTCATCAGTCGGAAATATATCGCGAGGGGATTGTTGAGCACCCGCAAAACTTAGAGCAGGGGTTGAAAGGGGCGAGGAGGAAAGATACGGTAAGGTCATGGTAATGAAGTCCTTTTAGAAGAATTATAGTTACATTAAAACGAAATAAATAAATTGGTGCTACTCACTTGGTGTTGAAATTTCCTTTTCTCTATTTTTAATAATGTGTTGGATTAAGTATATCGTTGCGATTGAAATTAATAGATAAGCCGTGCCGTTAGCAAACCAATCGGCCATAAAAGCTGGATGTTCTTGCTTTAGAACTAAGTGTTCATATCCTGAGCCGTTGAGGGTGATTATAGTTTGTTTTGTTAAGTAGTAGCCAACGCCCGCCATGAACCAAGACATACATTCAATTGTAATTAAAACCTTTAAGATGGGGACTAATAGCTGTTTATATGGGTAGACTGGCCGTGATCCTGAAAAGCAAACATAGGAAAGGATAATGCCAATAATTGCACCAAACCACCATGTGCCTAAGAACCCCCAGATTAGTGCCAGAAGTGTTTTGTTTTCAACACCGTTGATAGGGAAGTGCCCAATATCGTAATAAGCTGGTGATAAGCGAACGGCAATTTGGTCGTGTAGAAGCCCTCCAAGTACGATAAGCCCCATAATCGTTAATGTGATTGCTTGCATCTCTTTTTGATGTTGTTGGGTCTTAGAGGTCCATTCGGCTTTATAGATATACAGAGGGAGAGCAACTAGAAAGCTTAAGGCAAAGTAAGTCAATGCTTGATAATAGATTGTATCTAAGGGTGTCGACGATACAAATAAAAGAATTAGCTTTAGAGCGGAAATAAGAAGCGCGAATTTTAATGCATAATAAAGTGAGTTTTTTGTTAGTGATGGCATATGGTTTTATTTCATGTCTTCGAGTGATTCGCTTAGTTTGATCCATTGCTCGTTTAGGGTGTCTAGTTTGGCTTGGTTTGCTTCGATGTCTTTGGCGATGCGGTCGAGCTCGACGTAGTTATTGCTTAGCTTGGGGTTGTTGAGCTCTTTTTGTTGGGTTTTGATTTCTTTTTCAATGGCGACCACTTCTTTTTCGGTGCGCTTCAAATCGCGTTTCAGCTCTTTACGCTTTTCAAAAGCGGCTTGATTATCTGATAGGCTGTCGTCACTCGCCACTTCTTTTTTAGGCTTGTTTTTATCGGACTTCGTGTGAAATGCTTCTCGCTTGAGAAGGTAATAGTCATAGTCACCGGTGTAGTTGATGATGGACTGATTGTACAATTCCCAAATGTCGGTGGCCAAGGATTGAATAAAATGCCTGTCGTGAGAGATGCATAAAATGGTGCCTTCGTAGTCTTTCAGCACGTTGATAATGGCTTCCTTCGCTGGGATATCCATGTGGTTTGTCGGCTCATCGAGAAGCAAAAAATTTGGGCCCGTTAAAATCAACTTGGCTAATGCCAGCTTACTTTTTTCGCCCCCGCTCAAGACATCCACTTTTTTATAGACCTGATCCCCACTGAACATAACGCGCCCAAGAAGGTTACGCACTTCGGTGTTGGTGAGTTTGTGATCGGCTTTCATAATGGTATCAAGCACGGTGAGTTTCGGGTCGAGGGTTTCAAGTTGATTCTGAGAGAAGTACCCTGTTTTAACAAGGTAGCCTTGTTTTACGGTACCCGTATCGGGCTTTTCAATCTGCTGGATGAGACGTAATAAGGTGGTTTTACCCGTTCCGTTTTCACCCAGTAAAAAGATGCGTTGCTTACGCTCAATCTCAGTATCAATTTTTTTAAAGAGATGTTTTTCCCCAAACGATTTACTCACGTTATTGAGTGTGAGCACTTCTTTTCCGCTGGCTTCAGGCACAGGGAAGCTAATAT
>CAYGPY010000013.1:11753-22161 GCA_964351765.1 uncultured Vampirovibrionales bacterium | reverse complement strand
TCTCGATACGGTTGTGAATATGGCTGTAGAAAATAATAATAAGCTGGTTCGCTTAACCCCAACAGTCGTTCCGCCTTTGGTTCAACCTGTCGATCCCAATGCAGGTAAAAAGAAGAAAAAGAAAAAAGGCAAAGAAGAACCTGAAGCACCCAAGCCCGTTATTAATGCACATGTAGCAGGTTATGAAATAGCAATTCGTGGCACCTATGCTAGTATTGATGCCTTCTTGCAGGCGATGGACCAGTATGAATATGTGGTGGAATTCTTTGACACGGCTATTCTGAATGAAGCAGGCCCTATTCGTGACCTTTCCTTTAAGCGCAAACGGGGTGGTAAACGTTCAAAATCAGTAGATGTGAAAGATTTTGTGGGCGAAAAAGAATTTTATGACGTCAGTAAGCCTGTTATCTTAAATGCAAAATTACGTCTTCTACTTGAGCGTTCCAACTCCAAATAAAAAACCCGTAACGAGAATCATCACGTTACAGGGTGGGACATAGGCTGGGTTTAAGTTTGTTTGTTACTGTTGTGTTCAGTAACGAAATTCTTTAATGCGTTTGAGATGCTCTATCTCTTACAATAATAAAACAACGCTTTATCTGGAAATTGCTTATATCATCCTCTTTATAACTAAGTTTTTACCTAAGGATATACACTTGTAATACGCGATATAAAAGTGGCATATCATCAGGCTTATCACTGCGTTTGTATAGGCAAAAAAAAACCACTAGATAAATCTAGTGGTACAAGGTGTGTCCAGTGGAGATTAAATGTGTAAGAAAGCGTTTAAGTTATACAATACGAAGCGTATTAGGCTTATTACCTCGCTTGGTACGGCGGTTTTGCTTATAGCGAATAAATTCATTTAAGATCGGACGATACGTCACGTGTAAGAATTCAAACTCACTTGGCTTCAAGCGTTCCTTGGCTTCTTCAAGCAAGGCATGGGCTTCGCCTATTTTACGCAGTCGGGTCAAGAGCATCAGCTTTTGATCAAACAAGGTAGGTAGCAAGTAGCCACTACCGGCCTGAATTAATTCAAAGGCTGTATTGCAGCTTGTGAGTGCTTCTCTGTATTTACCCATTACCTCAAGGACGCTAGCCTTAGATACATAGGCTTCAATACAGCTGGGGGTCTTATCAAGCACTTTGTTAAAAACACTGAGTGCTTCAAAATCTTTGTTTAAACAGTACAGAATGTCGCCTCGCAGTACTAATGCTCGGGTGTCTTCGGGCTGAATGGCAAGGGTCTTATCAACCATCATCAGTGCCGACTCATAATCGCCCTCATAAACAAACAGGTCACCTGCTGATCTGAGATAGCGTTCTGCAGACATATTGAGTACGTTTTTAAGAAATTGTAATTGTTGAACCAATTACGTATCTCCATCTTTTAGCCAACATTAAAGGCAATACACTAGATGCGCTTGCGTGGCGTTTTAACTCTCTAACTCTTTACTTTCAATATGAACCAATAGTGTGAAACAAAAATGAAACCGATTTAGTGATGCGAAAAAAAATCAAACAAAAAATTGAAATTTAATTCAATTAATTTGGACACTATGATCATATCAGATTTTTTAGCGCCTATTTTTCAAAAAACACATCTTTAAAGCCTGTATTTATTGTGTTTAAAGGGTTTTTATAGACAACACACAAGATACTCAGCTTTTTGTTGAGTCATAGAGGTGTTGAGTCTGTATGTTGTTGTTTAGAGAGGGTTTTAAGGCGATTGAGCTATGTAACAAAACGTAATATATTTCTTCATATTTACTATCAAAATTGAATTTCAACTGTAAATCACCGATACCCGTACCAGAGCAAATCTAAAAAATGGAAGGTTGTTGAAGGTATGCATATGCATTTTGTAAGAATGAAACCCGTCACGGCATTTTGTCTTAGCGCGTGTATTACAGTTTCTGGTTTTCTTATCCTGCCTCAGGCAGAAGCGATAAAACCACTTTCAGGTAAAGCCACCTACTCAGAACAATCGGCTTGGCACGGTAAGCGTTACCGTGAAACCAACAAAACTGTAAAGGCAGGTTTCTATCACCTTAATAAATACAGCCTTGAGAAAGCCGAAGAGTACTTTGAGGCGGTTCTGAGTGATAACCCTGAACACCCAGGGGCAAATCACGGTATGGCCACCTTAATTTACTATCGAACAACCAGTTCCAATCAGATTCTGCGTGACAAAAGAGCGGCTATGATTGAAACAGCCATTACCCACACCCGTGTTGCATTGCGTATGGCACCTCATTATCTTGAAGCCCGCCTCACTCTTGGTGAGCTCTACCAAGAACAAGGCCGTCTTAATGATTCGCAAGAAGAGTTTGCACGTGTTCTAGAAGCCGATGAAAACAATCACCGTGCGCTTGTCGATATGGGGCATGTGCTCATTGAAAAGCATCAATACACGAGTTCCGACAGGTATTTAAAACAAGCGGCTGAAATGAGCCCCCAGCATCCTAAAACGATGTTAGGACAAGGTATCATTCAAAAAGAAAAAGGAATGTACCAACAAGCCTACGACACCTTAAACCATGCGGCATCCATTGCCCCTAACAATGCGCCCATTCGTTATCACCGAGGCGATTTATATCAGAAACAAGGGAACACCTCGGCTGCTGTTAAAGAGTATGAAAAGGCGTTAAGTATTAAGCCCGAATACCGCGATCCAGCTCAAAAACTGGCCGACTTATACTCACGTCGAGGCGATCATGTATTAGCGCTCGGTCTGCTTAAAAATTTAGCAGGGAGTTACCGTCATGATTTTGACTTGATGATGCAGGTGGGTAGATTATCTCAGGCAAACAATCAAGCCGAACAAGCGAGTTTATATTACCGTAAAGCACTGCTCATTAATCCTGACAGTGTGGTGGCTAAAAACGGCCTCAGCAGCTCTAAAACCCAATTGGCTAGCACTAGTTTAATGCGAGCCGATACGCGTGCTGGACGCCTGACTGATGAAGTGGCGGCCAACGAATCCAGCTTTCATGCCATGAACTTAAACCCAAGAAATGAAGATGCCCATCTGATTCAGGTGCGTATGCACGAGACCCTTCACGGGCCCTTTCATAAAACCGGTACGATTCGCGAGGATGATTTCCACCGGATTTATCACAAGCCTGAAACCACCATTCACGATAGTTTTCTGCGTGGTGAAACCTTACTGGATCGATACCAGTTTGCCGAAGCGTTTAAATCCTTTGATAAGGCCATTAAAGGGAGCCAAAAACATGAAGACACCGTGGCCTTTGGTGAAATGCTTTTAACTATTGGCTTACCCAGTCAAGCCGAAATGGCCTTTCAGCGCCTTGGCAGTAAAGAAGGTAAGTTGGGTCTAAATAAAAGTCGTAATCAAAAAGTACAATCCCAAAAACTTTTAACGGAAGCCTTGCGCTATAAAAAACACACCAGTCGTCGTGCAAAGCGATTGCCTGAAAGCATGTTACTTGAATCCTTGGAATTAAACCTAGCCAACACCCAAGCCCATATGATGCTAGCCGAACACTACACCAAGCGTGATATGTACGGAAAAGCATTGGATCATTATTATGCGGTGCTAAGTATTGAACCTGCTCACCCTAATGCCCAAGGCATTCAAAAGCGAATGAGTCGCCTTCAAAAGAAACTTGCTAAAGAACGCGCTCAACGATAAAGCGTCATAATTCGATTTTACATTCTATCTATATCCTGTTTGTAGTAAGGTAAAGGCTTCACAGCCTCGCTGTTACCTCATCACACATTCACTACCCACAGGATATTCCTATGACTACCTTGACGCATCACGCTTCTACTGTTGATCGGGCGCTGCTTGAAGATATTATTCTTCAGCAAGTGGCCAAGCCGGCACGCTATATTGGGCTGGAAGAGGGCGCGTACCGAAAAGATTTTGATAAAGCCCGTGTTCGTATGGCCGTGGCCTTTCCGGATTTGTATGAGATTGGTGTCTCAAACTATGGTTTAAAAATTCTGTATAGCCTCGTCAATCAAGACAAACGCTATATGTGTGATCGTGTTTACGCCCCAGCGCCTGACTTAAAAGTATTACTGACCGAGTATGACTTCCCTCTGTATGGTGTTGAGAGCTTTGTGGCGCTGAAAGATTTTGATGTGCTGGCGTTTACCCTGCAGTATGAATTGAATTACACCACGATATTGGGCTTGCTCGACTCAGCTCAAATTCCTTTCCGTTCTAAAGATCGTCGTGCTAGTGAGATTGAGTACCCATTGCTTGTTGCCGGTGGCCCAGGGAGTGGTAACCCTATTCCGCTTGCACCGTTCTTTGATGCCTTTATTATTGGCGATGGCGAAGAAATTATTATTGAGCTGATGGAATTACTTGAAGAGAGTAAAAAGAAAAACTGGTCCAATACAGAAACACTCGAAGCACTCGCCGAAGTAGAAGGCATGTTTGTTCCGGGTTATACCGAAACCGCGACCAAGCGTATTGTGGATATTGCTGAGCATCCTGTGGACTTGGCACCATTAATTCCAGCCATTCAAGCGGTTCACGATCGGGTGACTGTTGAGGCCCGCCGTGGGTGTGACCGGATGTGCCGGTTCTGCCAACCGTGTTTTATCAACCTGCCCGTGCGTGAGCAAAGCGTTGAAAACATTAAGTCGCAAGCACTTAAAGAAATTGAAAAAACAGGCTATGAAGAGTGTTCGCTCTTGTCTTTGTCCATTGCCGACTACTCTCATTTTAAGCCCCTGATTTTAGATGTGGCCGAAGCCCTTAAAGATGAAGGCATTAGTCTGTCATTGCCAAGTCAACGTGCCGATCGGTTTAGCTTGGACGTGGCCGAAGCCGTGCAAACCGTTCGCAAAAGTACACTGACCTTTGCCCCTGAGGCCGGAAGCCAACGCCTTCGTGATGTCATCAATAAAAATTTAAGTGATGAAGAAATTGTGAGCGCAGTGACCTCATCCTATAAAACAGGGTGGAACAAGGTAAAGCTCTATTTTATTATTGGCTTGCCTACCGAGACACTTGATGATCTGGATGGTATCCACGAAATTGTGACCCGCCTTCAGGAGGTATGCAAAGAGATTCGCCGTAATCCGCTGTATAGCATTAAAGGCAATTTAGAGATCAATGTGACATTATCTAATTTTGTACCAAAGCCACACACACCGTTTCAGTGGTTTCCGCAAGATTCAATGGAAATGTTGAACGGTAAAAAAGCGTATATTAAAGATAAGTTTCAAAACGTCAAAGGTGTCAAACTCAATTTTACCGATCCTGAAATTAGTAAACTTGAGGCGGTGATTTCAAAAGGCGATGAATCACTCTCTGATGTGCTTGAAACCGCTTACCTCAAAGGTGCTTATTTAGATGCGTGGGACGACATCATTAGTTTTGATAAATGGTTTGAAGCCCTCAAGGATCATGGCGTTGACTGGGAAGCCTATACACGCGAACGTTGTGTGGATGTGAATGATGTCCTTCCTTGGGATGTGATTGATATGGGACTGACCAAAGCTTGGTTAGTAGATGAGTATGATAAGGCCAAGGCTGAAGCCGCAACAGTGCCTTGTTTTGAAGCGTGTAGTACCTGTGGCGTCTGTGCCAATTACAACACGTGGCCTAAGTTTATGGAGCCGCCAAAAGAGTGGGCAACCAAGCCTGAATGGTTAAGCCATAGTAATGCCAATGTCGACGGGTTGGCTGTTACCATGCCAACGAAAATTAAAAACGAAGATAACGACGCCAACGCAAAACAAACCTTTAAAAATACAGGCGTAGTAATTGAAACACAGGAAATGGATCCCGAATCCGGCGAGACCGTTACCAAAAAGAAACATATGACACCCGCCGAGCATAAAAACATTGAGCGCTTTAAAGGCGAACCAACAGGTCGTTTACGTGTGCTGATTGAGAAGAAGGAACGTTTAAAGTTTATCTCCCACTTGGATTGGCTCCGTTTAATACACCGTGCAGCTATTCGCTCAGGCATTCCAATGGCCTACACTCAGGGCTTTAACCCTGGGCCTAAAGTTAGCTTTGGTCCGGCATTGCCTCTGTTTTCAGAATCAGACGGTGAATATGTGGATATTATGCTAAAAGCAGACCATGATGCCGATAAGGCACGTGAACTCTTAAATAAACATCTTCCTGATGGCGGGAAAATCCTCTCAGCAACGCTTTCAGAACCATACATCACAAGCATTGATGCTGCAATTCGGTCGACCAAGTACGTTGCCCGTGTAGCAGATTTAAAAAACCTTGTAAACAGTAATGAACAACTAGAAGTGAAAACACAATCCCCACTATATGACGGACATCTCCCTCAAGAAAAATCCATTCAACAAGGGACTTGCTTAGATGGGGGGTTATCCTATACTATAGAGGAACGGGTCAGTGATCTGCAATCAAAATTAAACAGTAATGAGTCTATCAATACTGAGATTGAGACCAAGAAATCCCGTAAACAACGAGAAAAACAAGAAAAGATTCAACAACGAAATAAGAATAAAGATTTAGAAACACCAGAAATATCACCAGAAATAAACTATAAAGAAATTATCGATCTGGCACCATATCTTTCTGATCTTCGTTACGAGACCGATGGACACGTAAGTTTTACGATTCATCGCATCACAGACGAAAACGGAAAGGCCAGGGCCATTAAACCCAAATGGGTGCTTGATTCAATACAACCGGGCTTACACTGGTCCCTGAAACGGACCGGTATCGAACTGGATTCACCAGTTACCGTACCTTCTGTTCAGCCGGCCGGTTAGAAGACCAAAAGATTTAAAACACCATAACGCACATTGTAGGCACAAGCACTAGTGATAAACCTTATTACTAGCGACGAAAGCAAACAGAGACCATACAGCCAAGATAGCTTGGGCTAACACGTGTTATGACTAACAGATTTAATTAATTTACAGGTTTTTGATATGGATTTTTACAAAAATCCTTTCAACTTAAGTTTAGATCACGCTCAGCAGCGTGTTACTTCCGTTCGTATTGCGTCGGGAGAAAGCAGGCTGAATACTGTCTTAGAGAGTGTGGTCGCTAGTTTTTTAAAAGGAATTACACAATGTCTAAAAAGAAAATCGTCGTTAGCGAATACGACAATATCGCCGCCCTATTTGAAGATGATCGGGCCGTTGAATTTATTATCCACCGTGGAGACATCCTACTAGGCGATATTTTCCTCGCCACAGTAGAAAATATTCTCCCGAGTATCGATGCTGCCTTTGTCCATGTGGGTAGCGATAAAATGGGCTTCTTACACGCCAGTGATGTACCGGGTAAAGGTGACTTGCGTGAGCGCTTAAAACCAAAGCAACAACTTGTTGTTCAGGTTATGAAGGAACCAACGGGTCATAAAGGCCCTCGTGTCACCACGTCTATTTCATTACCGGGTCGTTTTTTGGTGATGATGCCTGAGAGCAAAGGCGTGAGTATCAGTCGTAAGGTAACCGACAGCAAAGAACGCAGTCGCTTAAAATCAATTGTCAGCATGATTAAGCCTCCGGGTGTGGGCGTTATTATTCGTACCGAAGCCACTGGCCAATCTGATGCTGATATTCAAGACGATTTCGAAACATTGCTTGAGCGCTGGCAAGCCATCGTGAGCATGGCCGATACGGCCAAGCCACCCAAGTTGCTTTATCGTGATCAAGATTTACTCTATCGCGTAATTCGTGAAGTTGTGACCGAAGATGTGAAAGACATTATTGTTGATTCCAGCTTTGGCCAGCAACGTGCACAACAACTGTTGCAAAACTGGAATATGGAAAAAGGGATGAACGTGAGTCATTACACTGGCTCGCAACCCATTATGATTGGTGCTGGTATTGACCGAGAAATCCGTCAGGCTCTGCAAACCAAGGTATCCCTTCCAAGTGGCGGGTATCTCTATATTCAAACTACCGAAGCTTTAACGGTTATTGATGTGAACAGTGGTAAATTTACCAGCCTGCAATCGCAAGCGGCCACCATTCGTCATACCAACCTAGAGTCCTGTAAGGAAATTGCTCGACAACTCCGTCTTAGAAATATTGGTGGGATGATTATCGTCGATTTCATTGATATGGAATCACGAGCGGATCAATTGTCGATTTTAGAAACCTTTGAAAATGAACTTGAGGGCGACAAATCGAAACCTCAGATTGGGGGACTCTCTGATCTTGGCTTGGTTGAGATGACACGTCACCGCCAAGGACAAGCACTTGCTGAAATCTTTGGTAAGAAGTGCTCCTCGTGTGCGGGTCACGGCCACGTGATTGAAGACTTTAACTGGTCACCATCCTCGATTCACGGAAACCAACGCGATAGCCGTGGTGGTGGACGCAACAACCGTGAGCGTCACAAGCTTCCGATTAAAAGCAGCCGAAATCAAAACGTGAGTAAGCCTAAGGCGATGGCCGGTAAAAACAACAAGCACGGCCCCTCCGATCGCTTACCTCAAAACAGAGGCAAAAAACAAACCGCGCTTGAAGAACGTTTCTTGCCGTGGTTACCCCCAATTGGCCAAGTGTTCTTAAATCGTGATGGCGTGAACGCCACAGAAAAAGCGGTTGAAGATAAAAAACTGCGTGAGTTCTTTGTTGAACTCTCAGAGCAACGCTTTGGTACCGCCCTTGCTGTGTTTGCTCAAGCCTCAAACCGACCTCAGGGTGCCAACAGCATTTTGTCTCGCATCAATCCAAAATCCAATGATGTGATGACCCTTGTGCGCTCGATTGAAACGCAAACCGTGATGCCAATGCATCATTATGATGACGATGGATCTGAAGACGAGTCGGATGAAGACGAGTCGGATGAGGGGCAAGAAGAAGGCCAAGAGGACAACAAACCTCAGGGTCGCAATAACCGAAATCAAGGCCGTAACAACCGTAACCAAGGTCGCAATAACCGCAATCAAGGTCGCAACAACCGTAACGACAATGCACCTGCCAACGATGCTAGCAATAATGATGGTGGTGACACCGTTGAAGCTGAAGCGGCGATTGTAAAAGAAGCCGTTCTTGTTCCTAGTTCAAATGCGCAAGAAGTAGCCGAGTCTGGTGATAGCTTCTTTGCTGTTGCTGATAGTTCAGATGATTCAAGTGCTATGACATCAGCGCCATCTGCTAAAGCAGGAACAACCACCGCGGTGATTGACAATCCTAATGACGCTCCTCAAGATGCAGACACTGAAGAAGTAAAAGTACCATCAGCGCCAGCACCACGTCGTGGTCGTCCACCGGCGGCTGCCAAAGTACAACAAGAAACTGAGCAAGCTGAAGCAGTGGCTTCTGAGGATGACAGTGATAGCGACGATGACGACAAAAAACCAAAGCGTCGTGGTCGTCCACCAAAGCGCAGTAACAGTCGTAATAAATAACGAGAAAATATTTTATTTAAAAACCCCGTTTATATTGTTTAAGCGGGGTTTTTAGTTTTAATTTTGATTTGAATTTTATTTTTCTAAATTACTCACCCAGTACACGGCCAAGCAATGGGGTGTAGGGTGTTCCTTTAATGAAGTGACTCTCTACTAAAGCGGTCACGTCGTCGGCTTGCACATGGTGGTACCAAACGCCTTCGGGGTAGATCATCACCGCGGGGCCAATGGTGCAAAACCCCATTGAGCCACAGGTGGTCACCAATACGGTGCCGTCAAGGCTGCCGCGTTTACCGTAGAGCAATTCTTTTTCGGCCAGTACTTTCCAGAAGGCTTCTAAAGTCGCTTGGCTTTCATTGTTTCCGCATGAGGTGCCTGTACACACAAACACATGGTGCTTGATGTTGGCACTCATCACGGGGGATTTAATGGCGAGCTCGTCAATAGAGTTAGGGGATGACATAAAAAATTCCTTTGATGTTTTTTATTATTGTAATTCAAATAAATGCTTTGTTTTACCTATAATAGATTTGTTGATAAACGTTAAACCAAGGAGAGATGTTATGACCGTTGATGTTCCGAATAAAGAAGCCATTGAGTTTCCGCTAGGCCGTGTGGTGAGTGGTGTTTATATTTTAACGGCCAGTGATGGCAAAAACCAAGCCGGTATGATGGCCAGTTGGGTTGCCCAAGCCGGCTTTGAGCCCCCTGCCGTGAGTGTTGCCGTTCATCCCGATCGCGAAGTATTTAAAATTATTGAGAAAACTAAAAAATTCACGTTAAACAGCATCACTAAAGACAATTTCGATATTATGAAAGCCTTTGGTAAGTACTCCCCCGATCAGTTTGACAGTGTGAACCACGACAAAACCCAATACGGTGCAGTACTAAAAGACGGCATTAGCGCCATCCACTGCGAACTTAAAAACACGGCCGATGCCTTTGATCACAAAGTACTCATCGCCGAAGTAGTGAACGGCGTAACCCTAAACCAAGACCTAGAGCCCTTCGTCCACATCCGCAAATCAGGCTTTAGCTACTAAAGCAGCCCCATAAGT
>CAYGPY010000013.1:0-11743 GCA_964351765.1 uncultured Vampirovibrionales bacterium | reverse complement strand
GGTAAGATCCAACGTAATCCGTACCTGAGTTTTTAAACGGATTGCCATAGCCTTCCTTTTTTTCTAGTCGAATGGGGTCACCAACTTTATTGAGGTAGATTTTAGCCCCTTCGGGCTTCTCACCATGTTCACTGGAATACATTCTATTGAACACATAAATAAATGCTTCAGAATCTTCTGTAGCAGGCACATGCATATAAACACCGTTCCCATCTTGTAAAATGGCGGGCTTATCTCCTTGAATCGCCGTATCCCAAGTTTCGCTGCGGGAATAGCCTTCATCGAGACGTGATAACGGCGTGTATTCAGAATAAACATTAGCGTCAGGATGGAAACTATTACAGAATTTGCCGTAAATCATAAAGGCGGTCGAAAACATGCCATCTTTGTCCTGGTCTTCCTTGTCAATATCAACAGAAGCAGAAGCTTGATCTGAAGAGTCGTAACGCTCAAGCATGCGTTGCATTAAATCTTCAATTTCAGAAAAGGCCTCATCACTTTGTGAGTAGTCGGTACCATAATGATAAATACCAGTAGGCGACACATTATGAGAGCCTGAGAATTTTGGCTGCACACTAAATTGATCATTTGATTTAAGACTTGGATTTGAAGGGCTATTGGCCTTAATCACAGGCGGCTTGATCGCACTTATATTGTGCTGCATGCCAAAATTAATTGGGTTCATTGTTTTAATCCTTTTTAGCTTTCATATCGATGTTTTTGACTATAATTTCTTTAAAGTCTCTGAATCGATTTTATTGCCAGTTAAATCACATTGATTTCATCCTTTTTTCATAAAATCGACTAAGGGCTATACTTTGTATATAAATGAGGCTATAATGGTAGTAGAGAGCTTGGGATACTACTAACTTTTGGTCTATTTATTATGATTACCATTCACCTTTCACAAACACACGTGTATCTCCCCCTGCGTGTGATACCTATGGCAAGTAAAAATGCCATCAGCTTGCCTGTGGAACCCACTGACGTCTCTATTAAGGTATGGGTAACGGCCATCCCTGAGAATGATCTGGCCAATAAAGCCGTTATTGAACTTTTTGCCAGTGAACTACGACTACCCAACAGTTCATTACGAATTACCAGTGGTCACAAAAGCAATTTAAAAACACTCGAAATCGAATCCACCTCACCCCGTCGTATCTTAAAAAAACTACTGTGCGACGACATGAACGTGAATATTGATGACTATTTCAGTAGTCAACTGGCTTAATCTAAACCCATATCACTCAGTTTTTTGGCATAGGCCCATAGCTTATTGGGCTCAATTTCACCCACGTGAGCAAACAAAATCTGATTATCCGGTGAGAGGATCCAGTAGCGTTCGGTCACCAAGGGTTTTACAGAGAGAACTTTAGGTACTTTTTTAGCGATCTTAGCCTCTGTCTTTGGTTCAGGATTCGTCTTGTTCATGGCCTCGCGCTTATCTTGTTCAGCAAGCCATGCCTTTACCTTTGGATCGGTATCTTTCAACGTTTCAAGATGAATGGTTTCGTCTTCGGCTAGTCGAAGTGCACTAAAAATAGGAACAAACGCACTGCAATGATCGCAATCACTAGGCTGAACGGCCACAACCCCGTAGCGTTTTTTATCGTTTAGTATTTTTGTAACCTTCTCAGGCATCGCTTCAGAGGGGTTTAACGATTTAAGCGAATGAGTAAATCGACGCAATTGCGTTTGCAACACGCCCAGAGCAATGTAGTCTTTCATTTGATAGACCGGCTTGCCTTTACCTTCTTCTGACACATCAAACAAAACATAGGTCGGCGTACCGTCCACATCAAAATGGTCGGTATAACGTACACTCGATAAATCGGCCTGATTAATACGGCGAAAATGGATTTCTTCTTTAAATTCTTGCTTCATCAACATATAATGCGGCTCAATCTGCTTACATGTACTACAAAAATGCGAATAAAAATCGAGCATCAAAAGCGGTTTACCGTCCTGAGGCATCAGTTCTTCGGGGAGGTTTTTCATTGCATTAGCAGGTTGAGTCTGCAGCGCAAGAGACGCCATCAACACAACAGACAGCACGGTAATCTTAGATAAAAGTGAAACGAAGCGCATAACCAAACGAGATCCTTATTAATCAGACATGTATAAAACTAAAAAGATGACGACTACTATCATATCGCATCTTACTTCTCTGTGACGCGTAAACGGGCATAAGGTTGCAGAAACTAACGGCCAGCGTCCAATTTCTGGTAGAATAGGCGTATACCAGAATCCAAAAAATAGAGTTGAGGCGAAGTGAACCATTATGGCAAATGATAGTCAGGTTAAAATTTTTGATACCACCTTGCGTGACGGTGAACAGTCTCCTGGTGCTGCACTAACGATGCCTGAAAAACTTCGTATTGCCCATCAACTAGCCAAGTTAAACGTGGATGTGATTGAAGCGGGCTTCCCCATCAGTAGCCCCGGCGACTTTGAAGCCGTTCAACGTATTGCGAGTGAAGTAGAAGGCCCTATTATTTGTGGTCTGTCGCGCGCCACGCCCAAGGATATTGAAGTGACTTGGGATGCGGTAAAACACGCCAAAAAGCCTCGTATCCATACCTTTATTGGTACCAGTGATATTCACATTGAATACAAATTTAAAAAAACACGCGATGAAATATTACACATTGCAACGGATATGGTTGCCTTAGCAGCAAGCAAGTGCCGTGATGTTGAATTTTCGGCTGAAGACGCCGGTCGTAGTGAACCGATGTATCTGTATAAGGTGATTGAAGCCGTGATTGACGCCGGTGCGACCACCGTTAATATCCCTGACACGGTGGGCTATACCATCCCTGATGAGTTCGGTAAATTGATTCGAGGCATCATGGAAAACGTGCCCAACGTCGATAAAGCCATTATTTCTGTTCATTGCCATAACGATTTAGGCTTGGCTACGGCCAACAGCCTAGCGGGTGTCTCAAATGGTGCCCGTCAAGTAGAATGCACCATCAATGGCATCGGCGAACGCGCCGGAAACGCCGCGATGGAAGAGATCGTGATGGCACTTCACACGCGTAAAGATTATTATGACCCGATTCATACCAATATTAATACTGTGCATTTTACTGAGAGTAGCGCAATGGTCTCTGAATTAACGAGTATGCCTGTTCAACACAACAAGGCGATTGTTGGCCGTAATGCCTTTGCCCATGAATCAGGTATCCATCAAGATGGCTTTTTAAAAGGGCGCGAAACCTATGAAATCATGACGCCCGAATCCATTGGGTTAAAAGAAACACTGCTTCCTTTAGGGCCTCGCTCAGGCAGGGCCGCTGTGAATGCGCGCCTTGAACGTCTAGGCTATAAGCTTGAAACAGAGGCGCTGGGCACATTCTTTGATGAATTTAAAAAACTGGCCGACACAAAGAAGCGTGTTGAAGACGATGATTTAAATGCATTGTATGCTTCTGTGTTTCGCTAAGTAACATTTCTAGCTTGATATGATCTGATTATATCAATGTGAACGTCTTTGATTTAAGATGGCGTTATACGCATAGATTGTTATCCTAAGTCAAAGAGGGGCGCCATACGTTTTATGAGCCTGGCACTGTCTGCATTCCACAAACAACTCAAACGTCGTACTGAGGAGCCACTAGCGTGGTTTAAGGACTATTATGATGCCATCTTAGTGGGCCTCCTGTTTCTTGCTGTTATTGTCAGCTCGATCTACTGGCTTATGCCTCGCCCTGAGATGACCATTACTTTAGAAACACTGGAGCAAGAACCTGAAACGGCCATTACGGCTGTTGCCCTTGCACAGGCGTCATCAACAAATTTTAACAAGAGAACGATGACCTCGATTACACCGCCAAAGGTCAATATCAATACCGCGTCACAGTCTGATTTAGAGCGTCTTCCGCGTGTTGGGCCTAAGCTTGCTGAACGTATTATGCAATATCGTGCTCAACTTGGAAAATTTACCACCGTTTCACAATTACAAGAAGTCTCAGGCATTGGCGAAAAGACACTCGCAAAGATGGCACCTTTTATTGAGCTTTAACACGTAATAGCATCATTTTTTAATCACGGGTCTTTAGTCTATAGACTCCCATATCGTGATTAAAGGATAGTTTATGACGTATTTATCTTCACTTAGAGCCACAGCGTTGCCGACTCAAGGTAACGTTCAAGCAAAACCATTTCAGCTGCCAAAGTTTGGAAACAATGCAACTCGCGAGTATGATGCCGATGTTTTTAAAGCAAGCCGCACTGATTACGGCACTTATGATTATCCCGTATTCCCTCGGCATCCCGATCAACACGTTCAGTACGTTGTAAAACACTTTAGCAGCAAGGGTGATGCTGTGCTTGAACTAGGCTGCCATACAGGTAACAATCTAATCTCACTTGCTATAGAAGGGCGACAAGCCTTTGGTATTGATATTTCAGAAAAACCTTTAGAAAAACTGAAAGACCAAGTCAATGCCTGTAAATTAGAGGATAGAGTTACCGTTGCTCGGTACGATTTTGCTGAAAGCGGTGACATGCCTCCTGAATGGGGGTCCAAGGAAGGTAAATTTAAAGCTATTTATGCCGTTCATACCTTGAGTCACCTCAGCCCTGAAAAACTTATTGAAACAATGCAAGCGATGCAAACGTACCTTGCACCCGGTGGTATTATTTTAGCCTCGATTATCAAACCTAAAGAAGGTAGCCGCTTTGATACGATGCCCGATATCCGTGCAAATGGCTATGGTGGAAATATACATAGTGACAGTGTTTTAGAGGAAGCTTTTAAGGGGCTAGAGCCCGTTACTGAGTTCTCAAGAGCGTTTAGTGAAACTAAAGGCGATGTTCTAAAGTGGGCACTTCCTGCAGATCAAATTGAATGGCGTGTTTATAAAAAGCCGGAATAATCTTTTCGTATTTAAAAGCCTTTGCTAGCAGCATTTTGTTTTATTAATGTAACATTTTGATAATAATCTAGCATCAGGGATCAAAAACACGTGCTCGATTGTTTTTATTTAAGTACGAAGATCAAATGTCGCATCGAAGTGAATAGAAATAGAATAACCGGTCGTTTGGAAGGCGTCTTTAAAAAGACACCCTCAAATCGATCTGATCTTCCAATCAATGATGATCACAAGGAGACACGAAACCACATGATGTGTGTTCACGTTCAATTTATGTTGCACAAAAGCATTCAGGACATTAAAACCGTTCTGGGCAAATTGACAATGACATTGTTTCATTTTGGTTTTATTTCTTCCCGATTTTTACTAACCCGATATTGAGCCCGTCGAGGCTTAACCCCAGCGTGGATTCAAAATAAGTGACATCATTGTCGTGATAGTGGAGTAGAACAAGTTATAGAGTGGAGTGGAGTTGACAAATGACAGCACAAAAAGCAATACAACTAGCAGAAGAAGATGTAATTGAAACAAAGAAAACAAAAGCAACATCAACAACAACTAAAAAACCAGCTAAACGGCGACGTACAACCGCCAAAGCAAAAGGAACATCAACAAAGAAGAAAATGACAGCCGAACAGACAACCAACGGCAGTGCCATTCAAGGCAAGACGCCCCAAAAAACGGTGAACGACTATGTCGAACTCATCGAAACAGTGGCGCGTGTCGAATACAGTCGTCTTCCGAATCATTTAATTGATTTTAGTGAAGTCGTAAATATTGGCGCCATTGCTATTCACGTTTTGTTGACGTCCAACCCGAATAAAGAATATAACATTACGTATTTATCAACAGCCATTAAATGGGCTATTCGTAATGAATTACGTTACCGCTACAAGTGGTACTCACTAAAACAGATGAAGGACGTGGAACCCGATTCTGACAAAGCCACCCCTGTGGGTGAAACGGGTGAGAAAACCAAGGTACGTGAAGCTGTTTATGAAACCATTTTGTCTGTCGAAGGCTTAATGGAATCTGAGAATCCTTACGAAGTTCGTGATGGGTCTTATACACCTGAAGAAACAACTGAAATGAGTGAGCTTGCCAAGGTTATTCGTCTTTGCATGGCCAAGCTCCCAGAACGTGATCGTGATGTATTGGATGCGCGTTTCTTCAAAAACATGCGTATGCGTGAAATCGGTGACAAGTTTGGTATTTCACCATCACGCACCAGCCGTGTTGTTCAGTCTGCTTTAGACAAACTAAAAGTTGAATTAAAGCGTCGTGGCTACACGTCAGAACATTTTGATAATCTGTAAGACTTAGTAAAATAGATTAACGAGACGACTAAAAAAGCACCTGATTCAATTTCAGGTGCTTTTTAGTCATGATTTATTGGCCTAAAATATCGGTAAACTGACTCGGTCTAATATCTTTACTGTTAGGGGAATAACTCTCTCGGTGTGTTTTTAGCCATTGTGATTTTAACGCAGGATCGCTAATCTCATCAATTATTTTTTTAGCTTCGGTCCGAATAGATATTTCCTCATGCTGCAAACCCAAATGAATCCAACGATTTTTTAACGATTCATCTTCTAAGCTGTTGATGAGATGTTTTAAATACTGTCCTTTTGCTCCTAGTGCCTTACGAATGCATAACTCTTTCAAGGGATCAAATATAGGGTCTTGAATTTTAGAGAGTACAAGCGTTAAGTTGAAAAAATCATTACCGATACCGTTTTTAATCATCGAGCGCACATAGTCTTTTTTGGCATCATCGTCCATAACTTTACTCACACTCTGTGCAAGAAGAGGAAGTAGGTTTTTATCGCATCTTGATAATACTCGACGAACATAATTGCTTACTGTGACAGAAGATTCCAGTCCATTGATCAATCTAATGGCAATGGCGTGTTTCGCAGAATCCGTTGAGTTTAAAAGTTGATCAATCACACTTTCTTTAAAATCACTACTCGCTACCGATAAAAATGCAGGAACGGCTGACTTCGTTGCGGTATCATTATTGAGCTGTAATAGCTGGTTTAAGAGTTTTTTAAGAATCTCTTGATCTTGCACACGATCAAGTTCTTTGCTAACGAGACTTTGAGTATAAGGGTCTGAAGAATCTAGGCCTGCCTGAATAATAATGGCTAAATTAGGGTCTTCTTCTACTTCTCTTATTAACATAAATCCTTCAGCTACCACAGCTTGATTTGAATGTTGAATACACTGCTTAATTAGTTGAGTCATAATATCTTCATCAACAATGGAACTGATTTTTTTTGCCGCATTTAACTGAACAGCGGTATCACTATGATTTAAAAAAGCCTTAATATAACGCCCTCGCATGGCGAAATCCCCAATCTGCCTTACATTATCAGCCAATACACGATGCGTTATTAGGTTTCCACCAGAGAGACCCGCTTCAAATATAGCCAAAACATTTTTAGGGTTTCTAACATGTGTTAGTGACATCGGTCGTTTTGCTGTAATGACATCTAAGAACTCAATAATCACATCACGTTTCATCTCATCGGATTTTAAGTTGATAATGCGCTTTGCCGCATTTACTTGAAGGTTAGCTTGTCCAGAAGCAAGCTTCTCCTTGATTGAGATCAAGGCTAACGTGTCTTTTGAACTGCCAAACTTTATCGAGAACGTATCGCCTTCTGATGGTTGTGACGCATACAAAATACGCCCTTTTACTGAGGAAGGGCGAACGCCATAATATTGTAGTGGTCGTATTGTGTTCATCATCATACCTTCACGTTAAACACATTGGATGCAATAGCAATCCATTGTTGTCTTAATTGAGGGTCATCAATACTTTGAATAACTTTTCGGACCCCAAACCGAGTACCCGATACAGAACTCATTAGCGCCATGTGAATCCATCGATTTTTGACCATATTATCCTTGATGGCAACCATAGCGGTTAACGCTTCATTATGAATCTTTGCTTCTTGATAAGACAATCCAATCTGAATTGCTTTGGCTAAATACAGATCTGAACGAAATGTAGGAATCGCCTCACTGGTTTGATTAACAACCGATTTATTACGACTCTTTAAACCCATTTTTAATAACTCAAGTTTTAAAGGCTCATTGCTAACGGTTTTGATCGATTCAGAGGCTCTACGCTGGACGTTCGAATCATTGCTTGCTAAACATTGTTTTATGAAACGAGCTTTCACATCATCGGACGTAAGAGCCTTAATCAATTCAGCGCCTCGCCACTCAAGACCTGGCTTATAGCCATCTAATAAGCGTTCAACCCAACGGATAATATACGTTTCATCGTTAAAGGATGCTATGGTATCACCGACACGCCAACTCAAGCCATTACTCGAGTCGTTCATGCCTTTAACAATAATACTCTCTCGTATTACATCATCAGTAACAGTTCTAATCGCTGATAGCGCTTGATCTTTAACCAGTGCGTTAGGCGTGCCAAAAACAGATTCAATCAACATCACTTTAAGTTGATCATCTTCGATATCTCGAATGCTTGTTGCAGCCCCTTTTTGTGTGTCCACGTTGCTGCTTTTTAAATCGCGTCGGATTCGATTGGCTTTCCTCTCATCGCTATCACTAAAAGGACGATTTGCCTCTTCAGAATCGGAGGAAAACATCACGGTTCGCTGCTTTGGAAGAATTGGAGACAACACAGTCGGACACATCATAATTCACTTGCCTCCACACCATAGCTATCGACTAATACTGTTTGCCATTGCTGTTTTAGTGACGTGTCTTTAAGTTCCTGAACGAGTAACACAGCATTTTTACGAACATTAGGATTCTGTGATAACAGGCCTAAATGAATCCAGCGACTTTTCAAGGTTTCATCTTGAAGTGAGGTGATCAGACTGAAATTAAAATCCTTATGTAACGCCCAGCGCTTCATAATCCATTCTACTTTAATCGGATCTAAGGCAGGTGATCTCTTTTGACGAAGAACATTAATACCGATGTTATGAATCACGCTGTCATCATGCTCAAGAGCGCGCACCATCCAATCTGATTTAATAGATTCATTTTCAAAAAACTCTATCGCCTTAAAAGCTTCCCGTAAATCAGGAGTATCTAACGTAGCAAAGGCCAGCTCAAGCATATCGGATTTTGTCTCATCATCGCTCAAAGAAACGATCGCTCTGGCCATATAGAGATGGGATTGATTCACTTCAGGCTGTGCTAAATACTGTTTAATGTAGTCAACCTTCAAATCATCGCTTTTTAATGAGGCAATGGTTTTTATGGCGACACGTTTTAAGTAATCAGGATAAGGATCGTTTAAACACGCTTCAATCAAGGCGTGCTTTAAATCGTCACTTTTAACACTTGCAAGCGCTTCGATACCGACAACACTCACATTTTCATTTTGATGTATCATCGTCTCTTTGATTAGATCAATTTTAATCTGATCATTCTCTAACTCTTTAATTAGGTAGGCAGCAGCCAACTCAATTGCGTTGTCATAGCCTGAGAAGCATTCACTAATCAACGTCGCTCTATACGATTCATCCTCTACGGATTTGATGGCACTTATCACATGGTCCTTAAACATCAGGACATTATAGGTTAATAATTCTTGAATAAACGTTCTTTTAAGGGTGTTGTCCTTAAGCGAGTTAATGGATGTACTCACGAGTTTCCTTAAACTGTCGTTATCCGTTGCCAAAACAGCTTCAATACACTTTGATTTTAGTTCATCATCGTCAATACGACGCATGGCAACAACAGCCGTTTTTTGATGTGCAAGACCTACATTAAAGACATTCATCACGGCGTCATAAATTAATTGCGGATTACCGCTTTCTTTTACAATATCAAGCACGCTCAGTTTTACATCCAAGCTCGAATGATCTTTATATTGCATTGCAAGGGTGAGGCGTAAATTTTTGTTTCTAATTGTTTCAATCACTTTGCCAGCGTTGTGTTGTTCAGGAGAGTTTTCAGGGGAAAGAAGCGAATGAATGAGTTTTGTTTTCAAACGATCAAATTCAGGGTCTTTCATTCGAAAATCAAGCAGAGTAACAAATGTTGATCTAACCGAGTGGGATTTGTGTGTTAAGCCCGTCATTAAAAAAGATGTATCTGCTAATGCATTGTCGTCAAATTGCCCCAATGACGACAGTAAACTGCTAAAGTCATTCGCATTAAATCGTTGTTTTAACCCTAATCGAATTAGTTTTTTTCTTACACTATCATTTTCAATGCGAGTCACCAATTTCACAGTGTTCTCTCTTACCCTCATATTTTCATGAAATAAACCTGTTTCAATTAACCGTGATAAGCTTTTCTGATCTAATACGGAGGTGAGCCCCTCACTTGCATGTTTTTGTACTAGCGCATTTTTATTTTTTAGACCTTCATATATAACGTGCTCTTTAATAGCAACATCCTCAATATAGCGAATGGCCCATGCTGCATTTTGAGGCACTGACTGCACCTCACTATTCATCCCTTTAATAATAAAATGTGCTTTAAGTAGATCATCCTCAAGAAAGGCCATAATATCTGTTGCAATGTAAGGAAGACGGAATTCCTGAGTGTCAGCAAGCGCAATATTAATTAAGACAGCCCGTTGCTCATCGGTCTCCAGCTCTGCTATAACAGGTTTTCGATTTGCAGGCGTATTATCAACCATTCTTTGTTTTACGGATAACACTAAGCGCTGCTCATCCTCAGTCAGGTCGTTCAGGTGATAGGCATCCAGTGGCTTAAGAAGTCTCTGCCCTGTTTTAGCTGAATAGGCCGATAGATTTCCGAATCGCAATTCAAGCGAATCTTGAGATTTTAGCAAGGGAGTATAAGACGTGAAAGGTAATTTACGTGCTGTCGTTTTGTTTTTCAAGTTAGCACCGTCACGCAAAAGGGGCTTATGTAGAGAGAACGTTATCATTAGAAAGGTAACTCCTCTACTTGTTCAAATGCCTCTGCATAAGCAGTTTCCCACTTAGTCCGAAGCGCTTCATCATCAATCAACCATACCAAGTTCACCGCTTTTTCTAGCACCGCTTCATCATCATGAAGCAAGCCCAAATGAATCCAGTTGTTTTTTAAGGCGTCGTCCTGAAGTGTTGATATTAAGTCCATACGATAGTCGTTAGAAAAAGCAAGATAACGACGTATGGTGTTATCTTTCATTGAATCAAAAGAAGGATCGGTAGAGGAGAGCAATGCAATATTTATCTCCGTTATATTACGTGTGTTTATTAATTTATAGGTATACTCAGCGCGTTTTTCATCGTCATCAACAGCTAAAACCGCATTCACCAATGGGTAGAGGAGCGTTTCTGAAAAGTTCCTCGTGAGTAGAAGATCCACCATGCTCAATTTCCAATCATCACCACCCACATCTTGTATGCGTGGTGCAAGGCGTTTGGCCATCGTTTTATCGTTATAACTAAGTAAAATCGATATCAGTTTTGGAAGCGTTGGGTTAGCGCTACTGAGATCTTTGACGTGTTCTGATAAGGCCCAAGAAATATAGTTAAACTCACCCTCAACCTTAACATAGCCGTCCAAATTTAATTCAATTAAGTCTGTCCGGCGTGTTTCGTCATGGATGCTTTTCAAACAGGTTACACCTGAGGCTTGAAGTGATTCGTTATCCATATTTTTAATTAAATCAATTTTCAATCTATCACTATCTAATGATTCTATTGGTTTAATTAACGCCTTAACACCATTATTAATCGCTTTTTGAATTAAAGGTATTTTTTCTTCATCTGTATCTAAAGACGAAATAGCTTCAGTAGCAGATAGACGCATTTCGTAGAGATCACCATCTAAAGTCCGATCAATCAAGTTAATTCGTGCATTTTTATCTGAGACACATGTAATGCTCTTGGCGAGTACCCCCTTTG
>CAYGPY010000012.1:0-22780 GCA_964351765.1 uncultured Vampirovibrionales bacterium | reverse complement strand
GGTCTCCTCTAAAATGGCATCTAACTTTTTTTTATTGGGGTCCATGGCTGCTGCTGGTGATTTTGTGCCATCCCAAACCGGCTCTAAAGCTAAATTCACTTCTTCTGAAATTTCATTCCAACGTGGTGGTGTTCGAGTGGGGACACCAAACTCAACCACATCTAAAAACACCTGTGCGTTTTTAGGTAGTTTGTCGGGTGCTAAAAACACATTGGATTGGGCCACATCTTTTCGTGCAGGTACGATCAAACCACTCTCACTAAAGCGTTGGATCGAACGTCGGTTCGTTAAAAAACTCACCAGTTCAAAGGCTTCATTAGGATGCTTGGTTTGCGCTGATATCCCGTAGCCTGAGGAATCAATCCCCACACGAGAATACCCACTAGGGCCAATGGGCAAAGGCGCCACGTCCCAAATAAAATCAGCATTGTTTCGCAAATAAGGCACACGCCAGCGGCCATCAATCAGCATCGCTACTTTTTTCTGCATAAACAACTGACTCATCGACACCCCGCCACTTTCAATTTGTTTAGGTGCCACGTGGTGCTTGTTGCGTAAGTCGGAATAGAATCGAATCCCTTGTAATGCTTTGGGCTCATTTAATACAAACTGTTTAAAATCAGAACTAAACAACCACCCGTCCGCACTCCAAACAAACGGCATCCAGTACAACGGGTACTTTGAAAATGAGACACCAAATTGTTCAGGCTTACCATTATGATCGGCATCAACCGTTAATGTTTTGGCTGTTTCAATAAATTCTTGCCACGTCCACCCGGCTTTGGGTGCTGATAATCCAGCCTCTTGAAGGAGCTCGCGGTTATAGTACACCACCATATTAGACACATCCCTAGGAATAGCTTGCAGACTAGGTTGGCCTTGATCGTTGAACCACGTAAATGCCTTTAGTGCCTGAGGGTAATAATCTTTCTCATCAATTTCTGTTGATTTTTTTAGAGGTGCCGATAAATCCATGAACACATCGTGCAAGGCATAAATGGGGAAACTAATACTATTGGTAAATATCACATCAGGTGTTAAGCCACCGGCAATTAAAATATGAAGCTTTTGGTAGTAGTTATCAGGGATGTGCAAAATCTCAACATCCACCTCAGGATGTAAGGCTTCATAACGGCGCACCAAGATATTGAGAACCGCCATCTCCTCAGGGCTACCCCATGTTGATAACTGCAGGTGGACGGATTTATCCGACGGCCCAGCACCCGAACACGCCATCAGTGACACCGACAATAGACATAGCAAAGTACATGCCACCAACACGCTAAAAAGCTTATGAATAGGCTTCCAGCGCTTATTTTCAATAAGCTGGCTATATTTATAGTTTTGTAACAAATTTAACCTCAAAAAGGCAATCCCTATGCTTCACCACGCTTATCTAGTATAGCTCGGTACACCAACCTCGTGGAAGAGTATATCTATCATCTTAACTCCTATGAGCTTTGTTAAACTGTAGCCATGAGCATACTCTCTTATATCTCTATTTTAAATATGATTAGCAAAAGGAACTCCCATTATTATGTCCGAATCAAATACACCCAGTATGGCTGCTATTCCTTCTGAGATGCTCGAAGAACTCAAGCCCGAAGAACGCCTTCAAGCCCTTTTAATGTGGATGAAGCTGCAAGGTTACGAGATGAATCAGCATTCAGAAAAACTTAATAGCTTATTAAAAGACGCTGACGACATGGATTCTAGCGAGATTTCAGCCGTACTTAAAAAACTAAACAGTGATGATATGGCCATGGTGGCTATTCTCAATGAGTTTGGCAGCACGTTTAAAAACCGTAAAGCCTACAACACACTTAAAAATGTGGTCAGCCAACGTCTTGAAAGCCATATCTAAAACCGGAGCTTGGGGTGCTAAGGGTTCTTTAACACTTTCTTGACCCATCCGGCAACGGTACTTTGCTTGCACCGTGCAATGGCCAAATCCCACGCTGATACATCCTTAGTGATGACAGAGCCTGCTGCGACACAGGCGCCCTCTTTTACCGTAACAGGGGCAACCAACACACTATTACAACCCACTTTAACTTTGTCTTCGATAATGGTTTTATCCTTCGTGCCACGAATCGGATCAAAGTTCGCGGTAATGGTTCCGGCACCCATGTTCACATCGGACCCTAATTCCGCATCACCAATATAGGCCAAGTGAGAGGCGAAGGAATGCGAGCCAACTTTGGCATTTTTCATTTCAACAAAGTTGCCTATTTTAACGTGATCCGCAATGGTCACGTCATCACGTAAATGTGCATACGGCCCTACCGAGGAATGTTCGCCAATGTTGGTATCAGTCACATAACTTTCAAACACGCGCGAGTGTGGGCCAATCGATACTGCTGCATTAGTGGTGGTACGAATCGTCGTATTAGGACCAATCGTACACCCTTTCGCAATATGCACATTACCTTCAATAAAACAGTTAGGATAAATCACCGTATCGGGTTCGATCACCACATCAGGGCCAATCATTGTTGATGAGGGATGCATCACAGACACGCCATTTTCAAGGCAAGCCGCTAATTGACGTTGATTCAACACCTCGTGGCATACCGATAAATCCAGTCTACTATTCACGCCAATAATTTCAGACGCATCACGAAGCAATACCATCCGTACCTGTAACTTGGCCTCATCAGCCAGTGCGATCAAGTCCGTTAAATAGTATTCACTCTGGGCATTATCATTGGTTAATTTATCCACTAAAGGTGCCACGTGCTCCCAGTCAACACAATAAATCCCCGTGTTCACCGTATGAATACGACGCTCTTCTTCAGTGGCATCTTTTTCTTCAACCACCCGCTTCACTTGACCATCGTGCGCAATGACACGACCGTATCCATAAGGGTTTTCCATTTCAGCCACCATCAAGGTAATGGCACTATCGTGCTGACGGTGTGTCTCAACAAACTGGGATAAAGTCTCTTTGGTCATCAATGGCACATCGCCATATAAAATCAACACACTACCCGATAAGGTGGATTTAGGATCTCCCTTTGCCACCTGAACCGCATGACCAGTTCCATTTTGTGGGGATTGTAAGACAGAACGCACGGCATAATCGAGTGACCACGTCTGCATCGTTTCAGTCACGCTATCAGCTTGATGCCCGACAACAACCGTTGCCGAACCAACCAAGCCATTTAACGTTTGTAAAACATGCTGTAAAAGAGGCTTACCAAATAAAGGATGGAGTACTTTAGGCAAATCACTTTTTAAACGTGTGCCTTTGCCTGCAGCCATCACCAACGCCTGAATAGATTGTTGTGCCTTACTCATCATGCCTCTCGCTCTCTATTTCAGTTGCTCTCTATCAATGGATAACTACATACATCTTTAAATTATACAGGCACATTCTCTTTAACTACAGAAGGGGTCGATGCAATTTCCGTACTCAGATCAAAGGTATGAATACCGCGCTTAGAATCACGCACAAAGTCTACGAGCTCTACAATATTCGGATCCTTCATCAAGCCTTCAGCTTCAATTTTTTCAATGGCATCTTTTAGGTTGAGCTTTGAGAACCACAGATGGTGATAAGCCTTCTTGACGTTATTACGTTCTTCTAAAGAGAAGCCAGCCCGTCGCAAGCCCACTTTATTGATACCCACAACCGTCACCTGTGGACGGCCTTCGGTCATCGCAAATGGAGGCACATCTTGACGCGTACCACCAAAAGGACAGATAAACGACAGACGACCAATTTTAACAAACTGGTGCATCAAAATCGTACCGCTCACAAACACGCCATCACCAATTTCAACAAAACCAGCAAGCGTCACATTATTAGCAAGCGTTGTGTTACTACCAACCTGACAATCGTGCGCCACATGGCAGTAAGCCATAATCATGGAGCCCGATCCAACACGAGTAGCTTCGTTTTCTTTTGTCGCTCGATTAATCGTGACATATTCGCGAACTTGGGTATTCTCGCCAATGTCGACATAACTATCGACACCATCAAAACTATAATCTTGAGGCAGTCCGCCCAAAACAGCGCCCGCAGCCACTGTACATCCCTTGCCCAGACGCACATGACTCTCTAGAACAACATGAGGTGAAATCACACAGCCTTCAGCAATCTCGCATTTAGGGCCAATTACCACATAAGGACCAATTGAAACGCCCTCAGCAACCGTCGTTGTGGAATCGATAATAGCCGTAGGATGTATTCCTGAAAAGTGTAGACCGGTTTGTGTTTTTTCTGGCGTGGCCATAGGGTGGCCTCCTTCATTACTAAAGCGTGATCCACGTTGTATCTGTGGACACGTTTAAACGGTAAAACTACAGTTCTGATCTAGCGACGAGTGAAAACATCAATTCGGCTTCTACCACAACATCACCATCAACTGATGCTTTGCAAACAGCCTTGCCAATAGGCATACGAAAGCGTGTTAATTCGCACTCCATATCCAAGCGATCGCCAGGCACCACCATACGGCGAAAACGAGCTTTATCCACGCCGGCAAACACCATCAGATTGCCTTCGGATTCAGGCATATGAGATAGCAGAACGCCTCCCAATTGCGCCATGGCCTCAAGCTGAAGCACACCGGGCATAATGGGTAGTCCAGGGAAATGCCCTTGGAAGAAGGGCTCATTCATTGTCACATTTTTATAGCCCTTGATGGTCTTTGCCACCACGTGCTCTGTCACACGATCAATTAACAAAAACGGATACCGATGCGGCAGCATATTGGTAATCTCGTTAATCCCTATAACAGGCATCACAGTACCTTTTTCGGGGTAGTGTTGGGCGGTGTCTTTTTCACAAACAGGGGTTGAACTCACGAGGGACAGTCTCCATTTCCACAAATCAGCGACAACATCAAATCTATGTTTATAGCAACATTAGTGCTTTTAAAACAGAATATTATTGTCATTATACTGAAAACCCATCAAACTCCCAAATAAACCCTTACTCAAGCCACAGCCACAAAACGAATGTTCATTGTTATACTAATAAAGATGACAGCGCCTGAAACACTCCCCTTGGCAAACATAAGCCTAAAAGAAGCTATTTTATGGCCTTTTCAAGGTCCTAATCGAAAAAACTTGCTCTGGATACCTGCACTTCTACTCACCGTCTTTTTAGTTGCCGCCTTAGTGATTGGCGGTATTGTTGGTAGTACAAATCCGATGGACACAACGGGGATGTCATTTACAACCATAATGAGAGCTCAGACAACTTACCCCCCTGTTATGATGACCCGGTCAATCGTCAAGATAGTGAACCTCTTTTTAGGGTTCCTCATCTTGGGCTATAACTGGGAAGTTCTCGCCCACTTAAGACGCAATAAGCAGACACTCCCTGAGTGGACGATTAACCCAGCAACAATTTTCAAACGCATCCTTGATGGTCTTAAATTCTGGATCTATTGGATTGGTATCAACGTCCCAGTCTATATCCCAATTCTAATCATCTATGTCGTTTTAGCCGTGACAGTATTAATGCTTGGACACGCCGTATTCCATATTCCAGAAGCAACGATAAGAGCTATTCCAAAAAACTCTCCGTTCTTTATGTTTAACGTGCTGATGTTTACCATTTTTGGCGTTTTTATTGCACCCTATCTTTTGGCGCCTTTTGTCTATTGCTCCGAAAAGCCCTCTTTAAGAAAGCTGTTTAAAGTACACCATTATTTCTCACACGTTAAAAAGCATTATGGGCGCATTCTTGTTGGCGTACTCTATAGTCTGTTACTTATCATCATCTATACGGTCGCTTTCACGCTATCGCTTGTTCCGCTTGCAATCAGTATTGTTGGCCTTCTTGCTATCCCTTTTGCAGGTTACATGTTTCTCTCTGCCTATAGCGCGAGTGTTTACCACATCTACAACCAAGCCTTCCCCGTCTTCACGGAAAATGCAGAGCCCACTGAAAAACAATTGGGTTGATTTAGCTCTCTAATGCTTGCTTCAACTTGGATTGGTCCACACCCTGTAAAATAGCCTGTGATAGCGTTTCGTTATCGCCTTGAGAGATACCTAGGCGACTCAAGGTGTACTGAATAAGTGTAGTTGCTGTCTGGGTATCGATGTCGACACTACTCACCATCGCAATATCATCACGTGAAGCAACCCATTCAGAAAAACTCTCGTTCGTCTCACCGTCGGGGAAGATACCATCTTCTAATGCTGTACTCGGTGCTTCAATGCCACCGCCATTCAAAAAGGCCACCAGTCTTGAGTTATACAGGCGCGCCAATTCACCTTGGTTCACATGATCCAAGCTCGCTTCTTGTTGTTCAATAAACAAACGGGTTGATAAAGCCGCTGCCGTTGTCGAAGCATCATCGTCGTTGCCCATAACCCCTTGCATCAGGGCCTCATAAACCACCAAGCCAATATTGGCCACGGGTTCGCCTTGCAGGTTTGGATTCACACGAATCACCAATTCACCGTTGGCTTCTTCCTGCACGGTGGCCAAGATCGCAGTACTCTTTAATGCATCATCGTAGTCAATACGCACAGCCAGTTCATCCGAAGTAATGGCCTCCAATACGGGTTGCGCCACCGTACCACCCCAGGAATATATAGCGGCCTGAAGTTCGGCTGAAGCAATAACATCCGCATCCAACTCATTATCAAAACGCGTTAATAAAGTATCCGTATTCTGATACTGGATCAGATTAGCGTCTTCTTTGCACAACAAAAAGATGGCCAATTCGTTACGAAGTTGACCATCGGTACGTTGGTGCGGTTGAAAACGCACAATATCAGCATCATGATGCGCGTCCGGCACCACAGCATCCGCCGAAGGAAAGACGGGTGTTTGCTCTCTAGGAACAACCATCACATCACTAGGTACTGTTGTCGCCGGCGGTGGTTGCGTCGTCGTCGGTGTAGTCACGGGTGTAGGTGTTGTTGTGGTAACGGGTGTGGGTGCCTCATCATTACCATGTTGAGAAATACCCAATAAGGCCAAGGCCGATAACAATAATGCACCACCGGCAAGCAAGCCACGCTTTGTCCAACTAGCCGGTTGTCCATTTGGGTCATACACATCAGGATGCTCAACACGGCGTGCCGCAAACCGAACCATCGAGGACGAACGGATTGCCTTTTTGACATGTGGTTGTTGATAGTTTTGGTTAACAGAGACCTTCATAACACTACCCCTAAATAAGTATTGAGTTAGAAAAACTAGGCTTTGGGTTTTCTATTTTGAATACGCTTTAGCGTATCTTTTACGTTAGCCAGAACCGACTTCTGAAATTTTTCTGGTGTGTCCAACACACTTTTTATACTCGCCGTAATGTGCAACACAGGACGACGCGCTAATTCCTTTTGTGTCTCGGTGGTCACCCAAACCTTGGTCAAATCCAGCTCTGGCGTTTTAGCTTTTGGATCTTTAACAGGGTAGCGCAATGAAATGGTGACATCGTCATCATTTTTAAACACAGGGTCTTTAAACACTTTAGCCTGTAAATCCTGTAATGCTTTTTTGTTTGCAGCCGGTACATCAGAATGCACAGTAACTTTGGCTGAAAATTTTGGTGCCACTGGTGAAATCATTGTCATGATTTAATCCCTTTCTTATCTAAAATGCCCCAAACTCGGTTCTTTAGATTGACTTTATTCATATCTAAATTAGAGACTTATCGTATCAAAAAAGAAATGCCACGTCATGCTAACCATGACATATACAGCGCTTTCCCCTCTAGGAAACCAATACATTTCGCAAGCGTTTTGCAAATTCCGTGTGGCTCGCATGACCCGCATTAATCGCGTACACGTGCATATTAATCGTTAATGGGTTTAAGCCCAGTAAGCTTAAATCACCAATTAAATCTAACAATTTATGATACACCGGCTCATCATCAAAACGTAAAGGACGTGTATATCCACCCTCGTCGGTTAAGCCTAGCGTGTTATCTTCAGTCACACCTTTAGCTAAGCCTTGTTCTTGCAGGGCTGGGAGCTCTCTCACATAGCCAAAGGTACGAGCCTGAGCCAATGCCTCAACACCATCTTCTTGGAGATTCCAAGACACCCATCGGTTTTGCAAACCAGGGTGATTAAAATTTACGGCGTAACTGGCCTTAAAGGACTCCGCTGGCACCGCATAAACACAGGTCATATCATTATGGCGATAAAAAACGGCTTCTTTTAAGTTCCAAAGCGGTTGACTCACGGTGTTACCAAAATGCTTATGTAAGGGTTCTTTCCATTGGGCAGCACTCCCGTCCAACACAGGAAGCTCTGGCGCACCTTCAACAACCACATTTAGATCCGAATGACCCGACATCGCACAACCTGCTAAAAAATGCTCCACAATACACAGGTACTTACCCGATGGATGCCCCAAGGTGACACCACGTTGTGTATTAACAATGGCTTCTAACCGAGCAGGGATGGTTACGCCTGAATCCAACCCATCAATATGAAACAACACTCCTTGGCCTGGTTGGCCTTTGGAAATGGTTGTCTTCACAGGTAGGCCCGTAACGAGTCCTGTACCTTCGATGGTGAATGATTGTTCCATTACTGTCGAACTTGTCATAAAAGAAGATCCTTTATTAAACCGCTGCTGTTTCAGCTTCTACCGATGAAACAGCCTGCTGTTCCATCGCATCTAAACGTGATTTTAATGCCCGCATTTCTTTGCGCATATCACCGAGCTTGTTAACTAACGACATACTTCTCAGTGCATCCTTAGCCGGTTGAGCTGGAATACCAATCACCACACTCTTGGCTTCAACGTCACGCATAATACCGCTCTTGGCCATTACAATAGCATCTTCGCCAATATTAATATGATCAGCCACGCCCACCTGACCAGCTAACACGGCACGATCGCCAACGTTACAACTGCCCGATAAACCCACTTGCGAAATCACTAAGCAGTTCTCACCAATGGTATTGTTGTGACCAATTGAAACCAAACTGCCCACCTTGGTACCTTTTTTAATCAAAGTAGCACCTAGCGTAGAGCGATCAATCGCCGTACATGGACCAATTTCAACATTGTCTTCTAGGATAACCGTACCAATAGAGTTAATACGAATAATTTCAGCATTAATGTGTTCATCACTCACGGTGGTTGATTTAGTCGATTTTGCGGCTTCAACACTCCCTTTTTCAGGGGTTACAAAACTAAAGCCATCGGCACCGATACTAGCATTGTGCTGAACAATTACATTGTTTCCTAACATCACGCGCTCGCCCAAGCGAACACCGGCGTGCAAAATACAGTTCTTGGCCATCTTCACGCCAGCACCCACGGTTACGTTGGACATGACCACAGAGCCTTCATCCAATTGCGCATTTTCACCCACATAAGAGCAAGCACCAATCGAAACAGACGGGTGCACTTGAGCCGATGATTCAACAACAGCCGTTGGATGCACACCAGAGTAAGCATGAAGGGGTTTATTAAACACATTGAGCAAATATGCCAACGCATGGCGAGGACGTTCCACCTCAAGATACCCAGCTAAGGCACCCTCAGGTACAGGAATTCCTTTGGCCACAACCGCCGCTTTAACCACGCCCGCAGACAGAACTTGTAAGGCTTGTGGGTCAATAATTAACACTAATTCATCGGGTGAGGATACCATCATCGGGTGCACCAAGTCAGACACACTCACGGAGCCATCGCCAACAAGAGTACATCCGGGTAAAATACCCGATAGCATCTCAAGTGTTACAGGGGGTTTTGGTAGTTGAGGCTGAGTCATAACAATGTCATTCCTTCTTCACTGATTTGTCAGATAAAACACGTCTAAAAATTAAAATGGGCATCGTACCAAATTTGCTCTATTATACTCAGAGCATAGCAAGACACCAAATTATCAGGATCTTTTTGTGACACATTTAGTAACCCCTTCACCGCTTTCTAACCTTACCCAACCTTCTATTAGTGTTGTGGGTGGTGGTGCTGCTGGCTTTTTTTCAGCCTTATGCATCGCTGAAGAAGCTAAAAGAGTGGGTGTTTCTGTTGATATCACTATTTATGAGGCGGGTGCCAAGCCGCTCCAAAAAGTATTTATCTCTGGCGGTGGCCGGTGCAATGTAACCCATCACTGTTATGACCCAAAGAACTGGTGACCCATTACCCCAGAGGCAGTAAAGCCCTATTGGGTATGTTTCATCGATTTCAGCCCGAAGATATGCTCTTGTGGTTAGAGCGCCATGGCGTAGATACCCATATCGAAGCCGACGGGCGAATTTTCCCAGAGACCAACGACTCACAAACCATTCTCGATTGCTTTACCAAAACAGCTCACCAGCTTGGTATTAAACTCTTTACCTCGTGTGGCATTAAAGCTATCACACACAACCCTAGTGAGGGCTTTACCCTCACCGATCGCAACGAAAAAAATCACCACCACACCCACGTTATTTTAGCGACAGGCTATAGCCCACCAGGATGGAAACTAGCCAAATCACTCGGGCACACCATTATTGACCCCGTACCGTCGCTCTTCCCCTTTAAGCTTGAGCAAAGCTACCTAGAAGGCTTACAGGGTATTAGTGTCACATCAGTCAAAGGTAAAATCCGGTGGGGCAAAGCTGTTTCTAAGGCAACCCATGAGGCAGAAGGAGCTTGTTTAATCACCCATCAAGGGTTATCAGGGCCATTGATATATAGACTTTCTGCCAAAGGGGCCCATGACCTCCATGCACAAGGCTATCAGGCCAAAATCACGATTGACTGGCTGCCCTCACTGACTGAGAACTCACTGCGTGACGCCTTACAAACGTTGTTTTATAAAACCGAGGCCAACAAGCTTTCCTCAAACACCTCGTTTGAAGGACTCTCAAAACGACTTTGGATTGCCATGCTTGAACACGCAGGTATACATTTGGATGCGAAAGCCAACACTGTCTCCAAAAAGTCTTGCAACAAACTCATTGAGCTTCTCAAACGAAGTGAGTTCAACATCATTGGCAAAAGCCCCTCTAAAGAAGAATTTGTAAGCTGCGGGGGTGTTGCCCTAAACGAAGTGGACACCCGTCGAATGGAAAGCAAACGCGTCCCTAATTTATACCTTGGGGGCGAAATACTTAATATTGACGGGCTTACTGGCGGATTTAATTTTCAAGCCTGCTGGAGTGCCGGTGCCATTATTGGCAAAGCACTCTTGAACAAAGAATAATCGTGTATTAAAACCACGCTGTAACAAAATGTTTCTATTTGAGGCTCGCCCCTCAACCTGAGCCAGGGATGGCCGATGACTTTTTAGAGCAATGCACCCAATGATGTTGATTTTGACATGGCTGGAACATCCCATGCGTTCAGCGTCATTTATAGTTCTAACGTTGATTTTATCTAGGCTATGTTTAAAAGAGAGACCGTCCAAATGGTTGGAAAAAACACGCATTCTATATCCTCAGCAACAACGCACTGCAATAGCGTACTGCAGTCAGCACTAAAAGCTTTAAAAGAAGTGGGTTTTATTCTGGCGCTCTTAGTTTTAATGGTGGTGGCCGCACAATTGCCTGCCCTTACTAACAACTCCCCCGGTGTTCACGAGGAGGTCATCTCACAAACTGTCCTCCGTCAAGAACGCAATGGGGTCACCCGTATTTTAAGAACAGCGCACGCGTTACCAACCTCACCGATTATTTCTTCTGTATTGTATGACAATGACATCAACCACGTCACAATCATACCTAGCCATAGCCAGAACCCCTTTCAATACAGAGAGCTAAACTACAACGCCTACAAATAAACTCGCAAGGCTAGCTTGTCTTATTAATAAGCATGTTCTGAACGAATGACTCTATACACACCGGCTTTTGGGTGTGTTGGTAAGGTGCCAATCAATTCAAACTCAATCGAGGTTTGAAACGTCTCTGTATAAAACTGTTTCACAAACGGCAGAACACCGTCTCTGGCAAGCCAATATAACTGGGGGTTATCAATGGCCTCAAGCCACATGTCTTGATACCGATAAATACCATAGGATGACAAACGTTTTTGAATAGGTTGTGACGCAAGTAACCAACCCGGCCCCAATTCAATTTTATCTAAGGGGTTTACGGTAAGGGGATCTGACCAACGTGTGTAAATCAAGCCTGGGGCACGAACCACATAGCCCTCTTTTGTGACGTCTTGAAGGTAAGCCACATCGTCTAAAAAGTCCGATTGCTTAGAAGGAATTTTAAACACGTGATTCAACATACCCACAGCAGCAATAACTATTAATACAAATGCCGCTAACCACTGCACGCGAGCGTACAACGTTTTTCGCATCATCACGTCTTTTAAAGATATCGAAGGCGCTGTACAGCTAAAGACATGCGTTGCCACACTCGCGATATAAAAAAGACCTAAGCATACCCGTGCCGGAAAGCGCAGAAAATGGACCATGGCAACGCCACCCAAGAAAAAATAAATCAGGTAGCCCAGTAAGAACACGTGGTCGTTTCTATTTTTTAATCGTGCCATGGCAAGCACCGTTAGAATGACTAATAAAAACGATAGTTCTCGATACTTTAACCAAAGCTTGGCAGTTTTCTTAAACGAGCCCATTATGTTTTCAGCCTGAAAGTAAAACGATGGCATTTTGATCGTGTTATTCAGCTTAGTCACCGTATCCAACGAAAACTTATCTTCGTGATACGTCAGCCACAATCGAAAAATACCACAGTCATTAACCGACCAACCCAACTTATTAATTTCCTCAGGCTGCTTAGAAAACTCATCAAAGGTTTGCAAGCTATACACCTTACTTAGTGTATTCGCGTAGGTTTGAAATTTTTTCTCAGAGGGTGTCAGTAATACGGACGATACATCAATGGCGGCTGCCACCAACGTCGGCGATACTAAAATAGCCAGACAAGCAAAAAGTTTTTTATACTCTTTTTTATCAGCAAGTTGGCAATGTTGCCAGAGCCAATACCCCAATAAGGGCAATAAAAATAACGTGGCCCCCACCAGCCCATTAGGACGAAGTAAATACGATAGCAACAGCATCAACGACGAGGGAAGAAACCGAACAATGCCATCGTTATCTTTTTGATTAAGCACCACAACAAACAAAACAAGACCCATTCCTGCAAGCAAAATAGAAGCGTAAGTAAATGTGACTTCAGAAACAAAGCCAATAAACAGCACACTAAAAACACCAATGAGTACCCACATTACCACAGGCGTTTTTTCAGTTTGCTTAATGCAATAAAGTACCGACCATAGCCCGCCAAACAACATCGAATACAAATACAGGCCATAAACGGGCATCTGTGGCAGCCACTGATACAGCACACCCATCAATCTTGAAAAAACCGAAGAGACAAACGGCACGTGGTAGTTCTGCTGAAATAGCATCGTCATTCCCACGTCATCATTAACCTGATACGAGCGAGGCAACACAACAACCACAAGCAACACAACAACCAAAGCAACCAAACAGCTTCGCAACGCGGGCTTAGTAATTAAAAAGTTTGTCATAGGGGTGCATCACATTAGGTCAAAATAAAAACAATATACTATAATCCAGCATACGTGAAACCCCTACTATTTCATAAGCAGTCGCTGACCAAAGCGCAACGCTTGTTGAAGTAAGGTACCGTCTTGCTTCACATCGTAAACTTCAACCGCTAACTTTTTACTCTCAGGCATTTCGGATGCACTATAGCGCTCAAAACGGTCAGCGTATTTTTGAACAATGTCGCGCTCCACCTTACGAATTCGACCCTCTTGGCGTTGCATCGAGAGGTCCACACTATTGGGGAAATGAAAGATTTTTAATAGTAAATCATTCTTTTGAATAAACTCTTTCAATATTTTCAGATAATCCTGACGGCTACGTTTATCGATATTGGTCATATCAAGGGTAATCACATTAGGCCCCGTTTGCTGGGCAGAGGCATCAAGCGCCTTATTAAACCTTTGAAAAACAAGCTCACTCACCAAACCCTCGTTCTTAGGGATAAAAGTGGCATCCCCCCCATTAATTTTACTGCGTGCCGCATCACGGCTAATCTCAACATTAGCTCGTCCACCAATTTGCTGCGCGATCAGTGTGCTTTTACCAATCCCCGGAATGCCCACTGGCATCAAAACAGTCGTTGTCATCAATTCCTCTTCCCCTAGTCACTAAAAAATAAAATGGAGCCGATGAGCGGAATTGAACCGCTGACCTACAGTTTACGAAACTGTTGCTCTACCAACTGAGCTACATCGGCGCTCGAATACATCTGTGAGACATTTTATACCTTAAATACGTTCCACTGACTAGACCCGTATACCCCTTATTCAATCAGTGCACTCTCCTTCAACTCCCTATTACATACACGTGACTTTACGTATAATAAAGCAATGGGAATACACTTACCAATTCAACCCAACGACACCGCTTTGGAAAACATTTCTGAGCCTGTCCAACGTGTTTTGTCTGCTCTACAAAACCCAGCAACAACCATGTTCAAGTTGATTGGCGGCGGCAGCCTAACGGATAGTGACTCCCTCACGCTTTTAACAGAATACTATACCCTTGCTGGTGTTGATATGATTGATATTGCACCCGATTACCAGCTAATTGAGGCCGTATCACACCAAATTAAATCCACACTCGCTACAAATTCAGCGAACCACTTAGCACGCCCCGCCATTATGATTAGTGTGCCCCTTGACCCCGACCCCCATTTTAGAAAAATCGATCTTAACCCGCCGGACTGTATTCTCTGTGAGGCGTGTATTCCTGTTTGCCCCACCTCTGCCATTACAATGACACCTGATAACCTATCACTCGATATCACCCAAACGCTTTGTTATGGCTGCAATCGGTGTGTGCCTGTTTGCCCTACTGATGCGCTGACACTGCACCCCTTCCTCTTAGAAAAGGACCTGCATGCTGTTTTATCGCACCCCAATGTAGATGCCTTAGAAATTCACTCCGCCCACATGGATCCGCTGATGATGTCTGATTTTGTTAACACCTATCGTGACAACATAAAAAACAAGCTCATTGCGGTGTGCTTTCGTCCTGAAACCCTCCCGTCGGTGTCTCAATGGTTAGAGAGCTTAGCCGTTTTACAAAAAGCGGTGTTACTGCCCCTTATTTTACAAATCGATGGCAAGCCAATGTCAGGTGGTGACGCCCATGATGCATCGGTGCCTGCTCTAGAAAGCGTTGTTCACACAGTAGCCCAACTACGACAACATTTTAACCTTGATACGCCCAGTCCGTTACCTTACTACATCACTATCTCTGGCGGCATCAATCATATCACCGCTGAATTGCTCCAAGACCCTAAATATAAAGACGTTCAAGGGGTTGGCATGGGAACATATGCCCGTAAAGCATTATGGGATACGTCCCATAAAAGCACTGAAAAGACAGATGAAAAACAGATGAGAAAGAATACATTCAAGTTTGCCCGTGATCTGGTCGATAGATTTCATAGAGCGTCAATAACCGAAAAAGTTCTACAAATAAGTTAATAAACAATCAAATGCACCCTAATGCGGTATAATGGTATCAGAGTTAGGTTTATATCGTCTGGTAGAAGTAATTCACCACTCATTCAGACACATTTCTTTGATCACCATCGTCCTTATGTATATCTAAAGACGCCCATTTTGTCCTAGCTCCAATTACATCAATCGACGTTACTGAAGCATATGAGGGTTCGCCATTTGAGTACACAACCTAAGAACAGACACACCAAGCAAAACAAGCTTTCTAAAACAAGTAGCCACGCTACTGATATACCGCCACAAGATGGCACTGTGACTGATTCTCTGATTGACACGTATTTTCAAGGACCTAAACCCATTAACGAAGTTCAACTACTTATCAACGTACTGCCTAAACGGCTTCAAAAAGCGATGGAGCTTGAAGATCTTGACGATCTCATTGAGGTCGTCATGGACTTAGGACGTACTGCCGAAGCACGCTTTAGTGGTCAACACTGGGTTGTACTCGGCGAAGAACACGTCACACTAGATGAAATTCGCCACGTGACCAGTCGCTTGGGCACCTTTAGTAGCGACAATCGTGCTGGTATCCCTCGGACACTTCACCGTATTAGTGCCATTAAAAACCGCCAAGGCGATACTATTGGCTTAACGTGTCGTGTGGGTAAAACGGTTTCTGGGACCATTGAACCGATTCGCGACATTGTCGAATCCGGTAAAAGCATTCTATTACTAGGTCGCCCTGGTGTTGGTAAAACAACCAAGCTACGTGAAATGGCTAAGATTTTAGCGAGCGATGCTGGTAAGCGTGTTGTGATTGTCGACACCAGTAACGAAATTGCCGGTGACGGAGATATCCCTCATCCTGCGGTTGGCCGAGCTCGTCGAATGCAGGTCAGTCATCACAATGAACAACAAAACGTGATGATCGAAGCAGTTCAGAACCACACACCTGAAGTGATTATCGTCGATGAAATCGGATCCGAACAAGAAGCTTTAGCAGCCAGAACCATTGCCGAGCGCGGTGTGAACTTAGTGGCCACGGCTCACGGGAACACGCTTGAAAACATTATTAAAAACCCAGTGCTGTCTGACTTAATTGGTGGTATTGAAACCGTGACACTCGGCGATGATGAAGCCAAGCGACGCGCGTCTCAAAAAACCATACTCGAACGCGCCAAGGCACCTACGTTTGACGTATGTATTGAGCTAAGAGACCGCGACACCCTAGCCGTGTACCCCAATGTTGCTGAAGCCGTTGACCATCTACTGCGTGGATGGACACTCTTTCCTGAGGTCCGCAAAATCAATCCTAAAACAGGCGAAACCAAAGTTTTAACCACTGATTTTGCTGTGCTTCCTGAGCCTTCGGTTGAGAGTAATCCTTCCGAACGCTTTATGGAATCAAATCGAGATCTAAAACCGGTGCCTCCCGATCAAAAAGAGTTTCGTGTTTTTCTGTACGGTATCAGCAAAACGATTATTGACCGTATTCTCGACAGACTCAATCTGCATCATGTTCGCGTGTGCAAGAGTATTCATGATGCCGACGCCATTCTAATGCTTAAAGGAAGTTCGCGTCCTGGCTCAAAAGTGTTAAAAGTAGGCGAAGACTACGAGATCCCGACCTTTTATTCCAAGACCAATACCATGCCACAAATTCAACGCACGCTGCGTGAGGCACTAGACGCTGACAGTGATGAGTTTTCAGGTAAGGTGGCCAAAGAAGCATCACACAATGAGACCGACTCGGCTTTAAAAGAAGCACAAGAAGCAGTGGATGAAGTATTGGCAACAGGTGTTGCGATTGAGCTCTCACCATGCCGATCTTACCTAAGACGACTGCAACACGAATTGGTTGAAACCCACCAGCTTAGCAGTGTGAGCGTGGGAGATGAGCCCAACCGTCGTTTGAAAGTGATTCCACCAAAGGGTAAACCAAAAGAGGCCTCTTAGTGGTCGTATTGTTACGCCTGTTTTAGATACAATAGAACCCCATGGATACTGTAACGCCATCACAACAAACATCCACTCAAAAACCCGAGACATCTGAGGGTCTGTTTATCACGTTTGAAGGGATTGACGGGTGCGGGAAATCAACGCAGCTAAACCATTTAGCAACCTATTTAGAATCATTAGGTCATACCGTCTGTGTTACACGTAACCCTGGCGGATCTGAATTTGGTAAAGCATTAAGAGCGATTCTTCTGCACAGCAAATGCTATGTCCCTTCCTTTAGCGAAACACTGTTATTTATTGCTGACCGCACAGAGCATATGGAAACCGTTGTGTTGCCTGCCCTTAAAAAAGGACATATTGTTTTATGTGACCGCCATCTTGACTCAACTGTTGCCTATCAAGGCTATGGACGTGGCTTAGACATTGACTTAATTCATCAACTCAATCATCAAGCCATTCAAGGACGTACACCCGATCTTACCTTTTTGTTTGATGGCGACCCCACACTACTCTCACAACGAGTTCAAAACCGAGGCGAAGCCGACCGACTTGAAGCGGAAACCCTGTCCTTTTTTGAACGGACACGTCACGGTTTTTTAGAGATTGCTTCATCAAATCCTGAACGTGTCAAAAAGCTAGATGCAACAAAAAATATTAAGTCACTACAAAAAGACGTTCTTGAACTCCTAGAACCTTTTCTTCCCAAGCATACCGATTCATAATCTACCATTTTTATTTTGGCTCAGTTTTGACAAACATACAAAACGGCCTAGGCTATCAAAGACCGATTTACACAATGGTTGGCAAGCAGCAAGTATAAAACTACTGTTGTTAAGCCATTGCCAAGTAGCTTATGGAGGGCGCGCATCTATGTCTGGATTTGTTATGGTAGCACGACAACTATCGATATGGTTTCACATCACGATTAATCGATTTCAACATTATTTTTCAAGCTACAATGAGGCCTCTAACAGAACCAGCCACCTCGAACAATTTATTGAAAGCCATCATTGGCAAGAACTTGAAGACGTATATAAAGAACCTTGCGAAACCTCTATTACTTCAGCAAACATTACCTCCTGGCGGGATTACCTCCACCACTATTATGATCGTGACTGGAAGGAAGCGTACAAGAAAGACCAATTTCAACTCAACAACCCTAACACCATTTATTATAAATTTGATGATGAGGGGAACTGCATCACCCTAAAAGGGAATGGGTATGCTGTTGTTGTTGAAGAGCTCAATGCACTCTTTAACACATCTTCAGATCACAAAAATGAACGTGACCCTCATCATGATAAACGAAGCATTCATATAAAAAATGAAGTGCCTCTTTTAAAAAAGGGCGACGAAAAAGAGGCTTCTAAGCCGACCCGTTAGAGTGGGTTTGTTCATCATTATCGTCATCATTCGTAATCTCAAAAGCAATGGGAGACGCGATCAAAATATCTGTAATGCGGTGGCCATCAACGCCGTCAACAATCAACATTAAGTCTTCGAATTGTGCAATATCACCTTTTTTTGGCTCTTTACCCAAGGCACCAAATACGAAGCCTGCCACAGTAATAAAGTCATCGGATGGAATATTAAGTGATAATTTTTCGTTGATCTCGTCGATATCATACTTTCCACTCACACGCACTCGGTTGGGCTCAAGAATAGTCAGTTCAAGCTCTTCAACATCGTGCTCGTCCCAGATTTCGCCGACAATTTCTTCCATCAAGTCTTCAATGGTCACAATGCCAGCAAAGCCGCCATGTTCATCCACAATCACAGCAATCTGAAGTTTATTACGTTTAAAATCCTCTAACAGATCACTAACTGGTTTATTTTCAGGATAAATACTGATGTCTCGAACTAAGGACTCTAGCTGGGTAGAAGAAACCTTGTCCTTGACCATCACTTCAAATACGTCTCGAATATGAACCATGCCAATGACGTCATCTCGGTTTTCTTTATATACCGGTAATCGTGAATGACCTTCGTCTACAAATAATCTGGCCGCCTCTGGTAATGGGGTCGTGATATCGATAGCGACAACATCAATACGAGGCACCATAATCTCTTCAACCGTAATGTCAGTGAAGTCATAGACGTTACGCAGCAAGGCGACATCACGTGGCTTCAAAACTTCTTCAGCGAGGCCCTCTTCAATAATACTAGTAAATCGAGCGCCCCATTCTTCTTCGGTCTCATCCGCAAATACTTCAACTGAAATATGCTCGCGATTTACATTACTAATACGGCTCGACACTTTATCTTTGATATGTTCAACCAAATCATCCACATCTTTGACCATGGTTTCGGGCTCAACTTCAACCTTCAGTTCCACCTTCACACCAGCCAAACCACGATCAATCGTGGTGAGTTCATGCACTTCTGTCACACCATGAATATGCTCCACCAATGATTCAATTTTCTGTTGTACCTTCGGCGCAGCCGATGCACCGGTTAGAATACTACTATTATGAAAGAATAAATACCCCGACATCACCATCAGTAAAATACCAATAATGATCGATGCAATCGCATCAGGATAATGAACGTACTCTTCAGGGAGCCAGCCAAACGAGTGCGAGAACTCACTCAACGAGATCGCAATTAAAGCCAGAACCGCACCACCTAAAGCCATACTTTCTTCATAAAAAATAAATCGTGTGGTAGGACCCACAACGTGTTTAATTTCTTTCAGAGCGATTAAACCAATAAAGAGCCCCTCTGTTGGTTTACCTACATCTTCTAACACTGCTTTTGAAGCACGATGCAGAGCATAAATTTCCAAAACAATACTAATCAAGAGCACAATCACAGAGAACCAAAAAGGGTTCACCCACTCGTAGCCTGGCAAAAACGTCATTTCTGGTTCGCCTTCAATCAGGCGAACCCAACCTTGATACACCGCTACACCCGAAAACACTAGCAAAAATACACAAGCTGGAATCGCCCAAATATTGGACTGCATACTATAGCCATAAGGATGTGACGGATCAGGATCTTTTCGGCTTAAGCGAATACCGATAAAAAGCGCAATGCTGTTAATCGCATCGCCAAGCGAGTGAAGACCTTCTGAGAACATTGCAGGACTATGTGAAACAAACCAAGCTGCAAACTTAAGTATCGCAATACCAAAATTAACGACAAAGGCCACAACAATAGAGTTCGTCGCATGCTCGTACGACGGTTCTCCTGACGCCTCATCCATAACCACTGGAAGCGCCTGGGAGTCAGAAACTTGTGTACTGCCTGAAGGGTCGGTATCCATAAACTACTATATTGCTAACCAGAAAGTTGTTCCAACCAATCGCATCAAGCACAATAGCAAAACAACTAGAAATATTGTTTCAAAGTATCTCGACAAGGATCACCTAAAACTTTGAAAAACCAACGTTTCTCTTGATATTATACCAGATTAGCAATGAAACCACGTCATTTATATTACCCGTATACCGAACAGTCTAAAATCACTGCTTTAAATGGTTTCAGCCCTATATCTCTTCTTTCGATGGTGCATCCGTATCCATTATTTCCAAATCTGGCTTCAATTCCAAATCAATACCCAGAAGTTCATCATTTTCACCTGACAATGCTTCATTACCAGAAGGCGTATCATCACTCAATAAGTCACCGTCGGGTAGAGCTGGCATCTCACGGGACACTTCATCTTCCAAGCCTGGTAGAAGCTGCATATCTTCAATTTCCAAGTCATTCAAAAACGTTTCTTCACCCGTCAATTTTGCCTCTTTCCGCTTTAAACCCCCGCCCTTACGATCACTCACCGCCTCATCAGGACGAGATAAAATAACACCCAACGCGTAGCCAAAAATACCAGCAATAACAGCCGCAGGTATCGCCACCATTAGCGTATCGATATGTGTTTGAGCGGGGTTGGAAATGCCCATCAATGTGATAACGGCAAACGTTCCCGCACTACACACACCTGCTAATTTTCCTTGTAATTTCATATGACTAAAAGCACCTAATTGCTATCGTATTCGTTATCCATAACCCGCTAAACATCTAAAGGTTGGTCGCTGGTTGTCGACACACGGACGACACCGACCGTCATCACTTTCACGGTAGGACCAATTTCACTGTAAGACAAAATGGCAATTTGAGGTAGTACGCGCTCGACCAAACGTCTTAATGGGGCTCTTAACTGAGCATTACACAATACTACAGGTTGGACCCCTGATTGTGAAATTGATTGTTCGATTTCTTGATTTAACGCATCAAACAAATTTTGGGTAAAAATAGGACCTAAAGCCAGAGATTGACCATCTTGCGTTAAACCTTGCGCCATTAGCTCTTCCACATGGGGGTCGAGTGTCACGACATGTAATTGGCCACTCTCAGGATTAGCGTGTTGCTTACAGATAGACCGTGATAAGGCCATACGAGCTTGTTCTGTTAGATAGTCAATATCTTTACTGACACGATGATGATAGCCCAACGCTTCTAGCACACTCACCATATCGCGAATTGAGACACGTTCCTTCAACAAGTTTTGCAATACTAAATGCAATTCAGCCTCCGTAATCGGGTCAGGGATTAGATCGCTAACAAGAGGTTCGTTCACTTTCTTCACGTTATCCAATAAGTCGCTCACTTCAGATCGCGTCAGAATTTCATAGGCGTGACCTTTGATCACTTCGGATAAATGTGTGGACACAACAGCTGATGCACTTACCACTGTATAGCCAGAAACTTCCGCCTCTTCTTTTTGATCTGAACCAATCCACAAGGCAGGTAAACCAAACGCCGGTTCTTTTGTTTCGATCCCTTGTATCTCTTCATCCACATCAGGATCCGTACTCATCGCCAACCACATATCAGCCATCACATCCCCTTGAGCAATGGTAATCCCACGTAATTTAATATTGTATTGATTTGGTGGTAACTGAAGATTATCTCTAACACGTACTGAAGGCAGTACAAAACCTAGTTCTAAGGCCATCTGTCGACGAATCTGGCCAATACGCTCCAGGAGATCGCCACCAGAGTCCGCCTCAATAAGGGGTACCAGACGGTAACCAATTTCAAGCTCCAAGGCTTCAACCTTCAACAGATCCATTACATTATCAACCGAACTGGCTTTTTGTTTTTTCTGCTGAGCTTTTTCCTTAGCGATATCCATCACACGCACTTCTTCAGCCTTATCTGCGTCCTTTAGCAAGATATAACTAGCAAAACCAGCTACTGAGGCGATAAACAAAAATGGAATCGTCGGCATCCCTGGGATTAATCCGAATACACCCATTAATACGGAAACAATCCCAAGAATTTTAGGATTGGCAAACATTTGAATGCTAATGTCATCGCCCAACGAATTATCAGTTGTTGCAATCCGGGTTACCAAAATACCGGTAGCAGCAGAGATAATCAGTGCTGGCATTTGTGACACCAAACCATCACCAACGGTAAGTG
>CAYGPY010000011.1:0-24292 GCA_964351765.1 uncultured Vampirovibrionales bacterium | reverse complement strand
AAACGGTTGTAGAAAATGCTTCAGAGGGAACCGATGAAGTTCAATCAAGTATTACCTATGCCCTAGGTAGTAATGTAGAGAATCTGACCTTAACAGGTACTGGTGATACGGATGCTACGGGTAACAGCTTAGACAACACCATTACGGGGAACTCGGGAATTAACTATATTACTGGTAGTGCTGGTGATGATTTATTACTTGGTGGTGCTGGTGATGACTTATACATATTTGAGTCGGGGTTTGGTGAGGACACTATTTCTGATTCATCGGGAAACAATGCTATAGATATTAGCTCGTATTCAGCAGGCCAAGATATAGATTTAAATAGTGCGGTCTCTTTTGCTGATGGCAGTGACACTGTTACTTGGACATCTGGAGATATTTCAAGCCTAATCACCGGTGACGGCGACGATATTCTTATAGGCGGATCTGAAGATAATATTTTCTTAGCCTCAGACGGCAATGATAGTTTAACAGGTGGTTCAGGAAACGATGTATTATTTGGTGATTCCGGTGAAGATACCATGATAGGTGGTGCCGGTGATGATGAATTATATGTTGATAATATTAGTGATGTTGTTACAGAAAATGCTTCTGAAGGTCAGGATACCGTTTTCTCTTCAATTAGTTATACGTTAGGCTCAAATGTTGAAGAATTACAGTTGATTGGTTCAGATGATATTAATGGCACAGGTAATACACTTGCAAATAAGATAACAGGTAACTTGTATGACAATATCATCGATGGTGGTACTGGCGACGATACACTTCAAGGATGGTTCGGTGACGATACCTACGTATTTGAATCAGGTTACGGGACAGATGAAATCATTGATTTCGATGGTAATAACTCACTGGACTTAAGTTCTTTCTCAGCTAGTTTGTCTGTTAATTTGGCTTCTGACACTTCGTTTACGGATGGAAGTGATAGTATTTCCTGGAGTGAGGACCAAATTAACTCTTTGATTGGCGGAACGGGCGCTGATACCTTAACGGGTAACTCTTTTGATAATAAGCTAGATGGTCACTCAGGTATCGATAGATTAGTGGGTGGTTTAGGAGATGATACCTACGTTATTGACTCTGTAAGTGATGTTATTGTTGAGAATGTTGATGAAGGCTTTGATCTTGTTGAGACTAATATGTCTTACACACTAGGTAATCATTTAGACGATATCTTATTAATAGGATCTACTGATATTAATGCAACAGGTAATACTCTTGATAACATATTAGTAGGAAATTCTGGTAATAACGTTCTTGACGGTCAGGCTGGTATTGATACTTTAATTGGTGATGTAGGTAATGATACTTATGTCGTTGATGATGCAGATGACACAATCATTGAGTATGTGTCAGAAGGCACTGACTTAGTTCAATCTTCCGTTACATATACGCTAGCCAGTAATATTGAAGATATTACTTTGACAGGTAGCTCTAATATTGATGCGACAGGTAACAACCTTAACAATGTGCTCACTGGAAATAGTGGCGATAACACTCTTAACGGTTTACTTGGTGATGATACTTACGTATTCTCATCTGGGTTTGGAACAGATGTTATTAGTGATGATTCAGGTATCAATTCGATTGATTTGAGTGCTTATTCATCCGTAATTAGTATGGACTTATCTTCAGATACGTCGTTCTCTTCTGGTTCTGATACCGTATCTTGGAGCTCAGGCGATATTGAAGGTATTATCGGTGGAACAAATAATGATGTTCTTACTGGTAACGCAAATAGCAATATCTTAGACGGATACACGGGTAATGATGCTTTAGATGCTGGTGCCGGTGATGATATTTACAGATTCTCAGTGAATAATTTTGGTAGCGATACTATTACTGATACAAGTGGTTCAGATACGATTGATATGGGTGCCTTGACCAATGCTATTGGTCTCTATGGATTCTATATTACCCAAGGCTCTAATATTGTCAGCTGGAATACTAGTACCACCAATATCGAGTCATTTATCGCTGGTAGTGGTAACGACACCTTAAATGGTGGAACAAATATTCAAACTATTTATGGTATGGGTGGCAATGATAAATTTGTAGAGAGTATTTCAACTGGTCAAGACACGTATTATGGCGGTGACGGTAATGACACTGTTGACTACTCTGTGTCATCAGCCTCTGGAACATTATATTTAGCTAGTGGAACAATGGGGCTAAATGGCTATACTGATACGTTTGAAGAGGTTGAAACGGTAGTGGGTAGCTCTGCCGGCATTTTAGATCAGGTCAATGCTTCTAGTAATAGTGTTGGTGTTGAGATTAATCTAGAAACGAATACTATTGCCAATGCTGATAGTGGCGTGATTTCCATCACTAATTTTGAGAATGTTATTGGTAGTTCTTATGGTGATACCATCACCGGGACTTCGGGTAATAATGGTTTTGCTGGTGGAGACGGTGATGACTTATTCATTGTCAATGATGGCTGGGGTATTGATGCAATTAATGAGGCTTCGGGTGCCACAGGTGTAGATACTTTAGACCTTAGTGCAGTAACAAACAGTCTAACTGTTGCTATGACATCGTCTGGTAGTGATGAGGTAACCGATGGTACTAACACTATTAACTGGACTTATAACACTGATGTTGAAAATCTACTTAGTGGTACTGCTGCCGATAATATTACAGGAACTGCTTACGCAAATATGATTGATGGTGGTTCTGGAAATGACAGTATCAATGCAATACAAGGTAATGATACCGTATATGGTAAAAATGGAAATGACACTCTCCGAGGTGATTTTGGAGAGGATATTCTTTATGGAAATTTAGGCGACGATAGCTTGAAGGGTGAAGGCGATAACGATACCCTTTATGGTGGCGATGATTCAGCTGGTGCTTCGTCAGGAAATGATATTCTTGACGGTGGTAATGGCGATGATACGCTCTACGGTGGTGATGGCAGCGATACCTTAGTAGGTGGTAACAATAACGATCTGCTCTATGGAGGCGATGGTTCTGATAGCCTACGCGGTAATTCAGGTAACGACACTATGTACGGTGGTGCCGGTGGTGACACAATGATTAGCTCAGGCGGAGCTGATTATCTTTATGGTGAGGCTGGTAATGATACATTATACGGACATTCGGGCACAAAAGAACTAAATGGTGGAAACGATAATGATACTATTTATGGCTATTCTAATGCCCTTGTGGCCAACAGCGAAACATTATTAGGTGGTGCCGGTAATGACTTGTTACAAGCTAGTTATGGTGACGATACCTTAGATGGTGGAACAGGAGATGATACACTTAACGGGGGAGCTGGTAACGATTCATATGCTTTCTTATCTCATATTTACAGTTCTGGTGATGATACTATAACGGATGCCTCAGGAACTGATACTGCTGATTTCTCTGGTAGTGATACAACTGATGCTACTTGGACTGCTGTCGATAGTAACGCTGATACTTTCCTTGATCAGCTCGTTATTGATTTTGGTAGTGGAAATAAAGTAACGATTGAAGATTACTTTAACAATACATCTACTGATGATGACACGAGTGTTGCAGGTAGTGGCTTTATCGAGACACTCAAATTTGATGATGATTCGGTTGTTAATTTAGCTGATGTTCAAACAATTATTGCTTAACACTGAAGAGCATAAATACAAAAAAGGGAGGCTTTAAAAGCCTCCCTTTTTTGTAGATGTTTCATTGGAATTAAGCTGTGATTTTAGATTTTCGAGCTTTGGCAGTAGGTTTTAGAACAGATTGTTTGTCCATATAAAACTCGGCGAGTTTGGGGAGGCAGACGTCAAAGCTGAAATTGTCGACCATTTGCTCTCGGGCGATGGCCCGGTGGGAAGTGTATTTGTCTTGGTTGTTTAAGGCGTCAAGCATCGTGTCTACCATAGCATCCACGTCATATTGCGGCATAGCTAAGCCATTAATGTTGTGTTGCAACACATCCCGAACCGGAGCCGTGTCTGAACCCAGCATTAATACACCTGTTGATAGAGCTTGGAAGAAACTCCACGACAAGGTGAAGGGGACGGTCCAATAAAAATGAGCGTGGCTTAAACGATACAAATCAACCAAGGCAGGCTCAGAAATCCAGTTTAAGAAGTGAAAACGGTTCAGATCGTAAGGGTGTTTTTTGAGAACGTGCTCTTTGAAGGTTTTTTCTTCAATCATGCCTAACTCAGACCCGTAGTGGGTGCGTGGGTTGCCGGCAATAACAAAATGAACATCAGGATCAATCAAGCTCACTTTGTGCGCGACTTCCATAAAAATATCGAAGCCTCGCATCGCTTCTAACCCACGAGATACATAGGTCACAATCTTGGCATCTTTAGGCCAGGTAATGGGTAATTCTGTTTTTGAGGTGACCTCACCAGGTTTGTACAGATGCGTATTGATCCCGTCAAAAAGAGTTTCCAGCTTGTTTTGATAGGCTTCAGGATACGTCGAGCGCTGAAATGGTGTGGGTGAATAACCCTTGGTACAGTACTCTAGTTCTACAAGCTGTGTGGCATTACGCAATGGGACACGAAGTCGGTTTTCTTTATTGGTAGGGTACTCAGGGCGCTTATCAGACACCTTATCAAAAGGGTCGTAGAAGAGCTCAAAAAAGCCAATTTTAGGAACCTCTGGGTATTCCACATGGAACAATCCCATATTACCAAAGGCCACGTGGCCAATCATGACATCAGGGTCAGGCACGTTGCTTTTCTTAAAGCTGTTATATACGCCGTGCATCGTAGCCACTTCGTCTTCAAAAAAACGACTGAAGAAATAAGGTTTGTTTTCGTTGCCTGTTTTAACGGGCTTGTAAAAATGATGAGCGACTTGCTTGTTGACGGGCTTGGTGACGTACTCACTCAGAAAAGAAATCGATACATCGTAGTTTTCAAGCAGAAAGGGAATGACCGGCCCAAATTGAGCAGGGTAATTCTGATGCATAAACGTAATGTGCTTGGTCATTGTTTCCACCTTCTTCCCCTGATGAATTAACCAAATCTTAACATAAAGAATGGTGAAAGACGCTGAAACCAAGCCCTTTATAAGGAATGTTTACAAGTGGCGGATTTCATTGCGACGACTAGGTGTTTAGGCTAGTATAAAAGGGTTAAACATAAAGTGTTGAGCCACTTTGAGAGGGTTAATAAACACCATGTTCCGACGCCTGTGGAACAGTAAAAAAATGTTGTTTCAATTCGCATGCACACCCTTGTTGATGTGTTTTATTTTGCTGGCTTATCCATTAAAGACATGGGGCGATACCCTAACCTTTGAAGACGTCTTAAAGCAAGCGGAAGAACACTCATTCGATCGGAAAATAGCCGAAAAAGATATCGCCATTAGTAAAACGGACGTGAAAATAAGCCGTGCTGGCTATTTACCTACCATTCAAGGACGTATAAATTCAGAGTATTTAAGAGATTTACAACCCGATGGGCGACCCGTTACCGCTATTGGTGACTCAATTATCCCTGCAGGAACACGTTTCCAGACATCGGCAGGATTAAACCTGAATCAAAAACTCTTTGATTTTGGTATTCAAAAACGGCGCATGCTCTATGCCCGTATCGATGTGAGTTCAAAAGAAGCCAGTGCGGATAATGTTGACCAAGACTTGGCAACACGACTTGTGGATGTCTACGCCCGTGGGTTAAATGCTCAAGCCTCTATTCACACCTTTAACGATATTCTAGAGCTTGCTCAACAGGGCTATAGCTTAAAAAAACGCTTGCATGAGGCCGGTGAAATTTCTAAGATAGACCTCTCAGAGCAAGCCATACTCGTGGCTCAAACTCGTGAAGATCGGGACCAATTTAAAACAAATTGGCTCAATGTACTGAAAGACTTAGATTTTTACACACGCTCTCAGTTTGACCCTGATACGACTGAACTCATTGATTTTGAGAAATCTGTGGCGGATTTAACCGTCAGCTTCATTCCTGAGGATGTACCTGAGGTGCGCTCGTTAAATGCCCAAATTCAGATGAAAGAAAAAGAGGTTGAAATCCTTCAACGACGAAATTTACCTGAAATTTCTTTATATTCACGGTACAATCTGTATGGCTTTGACCCTGATAATTACGCATCGGCGGTCGGTAATTTGAGCCAACGTATTCTATCGGTAGGGGTCTCGGTAAGTGTACCTGTCTTTGATGGTTTTCAAAATCATTACTCCGTCAAAAAAGCGAAGCTAGAGCGAGAGCGATTAACGCTTCAACGTGATAAAGAATTTGCCTTAGCCGTTAATGAATTAGAACGATTAAAGGGGACTGTAAATCGCCAGAGTGAGAACGAACAGTCGAAGCAATTAACCCAAGCCGAGGTTGATAATCGTATCGGAATGATCGACCGACTATCAGAACAACAAATGATAGACCAAACCCGTGTTATTGAAGAATACGTGAAACAACTCCGAGAAAAACTGGACTTAGAACGAGCCATCATTGATAAGCAGGCCGCTATTTACAAATTTAAAGCCCTAACGCACACCTTAAACTAAGACGAGATAGAAACTGATGTCGACAACACCAAAGCAAACAGAAACACCAACCCCAAAAAGCGTAGACGCTAAACCGGTGAATTCGGGATTAATTAGCCTTGAGCTGGTGTCTCGTTTAAACCAGAAACCGATGGATGTGCGTTCCGTGGCTCGCCAGTATGCCTTGGGAGAGTCTGAAATAGCCCGTGAGGATTTCCTACGAATTCTTAAAGATAATGGTTACGTCTCAAAAGTAAAAACGTTGAAAGCTCAGGACTTAAAAAAATATCCCTTACCAGCGGTATTGGTAGACGAGGACAAACGCTACAACGTCATTCTGAAAAACGATCAAAAGAACGAAACGCTGACTGTGTTCACACCCGGTACAAAAGAGCCGAAAGAAACGAGTTATCAAGACTGGCAAGAGCAAGCGTCGCGTGACGTGATTGTGATGTATCCGAAGGGAATGGATAGTAATTCAAAGTTTGGCTTTGGCTGGTTTTATAAAGAGATTCTTCAATACAAAAAAATCATTGGCGAAGTATTACTCGGTTCATTTATTGTTCAGTTATTCGGCTTAGTGACCCCACTCTTTACTCAAGTTATCTTGGATAAGGTGATTGTCCACCATGCCATGACGACCCTTGATGTGCTCGGTGTGGCCTTTGCTGCGATTATGCTTTTTGAGTTCTTACTCAACTTAAGTCGTCATTACATCTTCACGCATACAGCTAATAAGATTGATGCAAAGCTGGGTGCTAAATTATACAAGCATTTGTTCTCACTGCCGTACGCTTATTTTGAAAATCAAAAAGTGGGTAACATTGTTGCCCGTGTTCGAGAGCTGGATAGCATTCGAAACTTCATCACGAACAAATCCGTCTCAGTGATTATTGATACGTTATTCTCCGGTGTTTTCCTAGCGATGATGCTAATGTACAGCGTCAAACTAACGGCCATTGTGATGGTCTTTATTACTGTTATTGCTGTGATTTATCTTTTAATTACGCCACAATTAAAAGAACGCCTTGAAGAAAAGTTTGAAATGGGGGCAAAATCTAACTCCTACTTGGTTGAAAGTGTGACGGGTGTTCAAACCATTAAATCACTGGCTCTTGAAGGCGCCATTCAACGTAAGTGGGAAGAGAACCTCGGCAATTATATCAACTCAGGTTTTCGTCTCAATAACATGTCCAACTTTACGAAGTCGTTAACGGGGTTACTTCAGCGAGGTATTACGATTACCATCTTATACCTTGGTGTTAAGCAAGTTATTAATCACGAACTCACCATTGGTCAATTGATTGCATTTCAAATGTTCACGGGTCAATTGATTGCGCCTATTCTTCGTCTCGTAAACTTATGGAATGAATTCCAGCAGACCTTATTAGCAGTCGATCGCGTTGGCGATATTTTAAATCGCCCTGCCGAAGTCCAACCTAAGACTGAAATTACCCTGCCTAAAATCGAAGGTGCCATTCGCTTTGACAAGGTATCTTTTCGTTATTCGCCAGATGGCCCTAACGTTCTAAATAACATTTCATTAACCGTACCTCCCGGTAAGTCGATTGGTTTAGTTGGGCGATCAGGCAGTGGTAAAAGTACCATTACTAAACTGCTTCAAAAGCTATATCTCCCCAGAGAAGGTGCCATCTATATTGATGATGTTGACACACGTCATATGAACCCGTTGTGGTTGCGCTACAACATTGGTGTGGTGCTTCAAGAAAACTATTTATTCAGTGGTAGTGTTCAAGAAAATATTGCTTTGCCAAGGCCGGATGCCACGATTGAAGAAATCATCAAAGTGTCTCAAATTTCAGGGGCGCATGAATTTATTAAGGAAATGCCTGAGGGCTACAACACGTATGTTGGTGAGCGTGGTTCAACTTTGTCTGGTGGACAAAAACAACGGATTGCCATTGCCCGTGCCTTGATTACAAATCCCAAGATTCTGATTTTCGATGAAGCAACCTCAGCCCTTGATTACGAATCAGAAAAAATTATTCAAACCAACCTCAAGGAAATTCAAAAAGGACGGACCGTCTTTATCATTGCTCACCGATTGTCTACGGTTAGAGACTGCGATTGTATTTTGGCGCTAGACAGAGGTCAGATTATTGAAGGTGGTAGCCACGATGAACTGATGAAGCAAAAAGGGTATTATCATATGCTGGTAAGCCAGCAGGAGAGAGTAAATGCTAGCCAAGCTCCAGCAATGGTTTAAACGACGTTTTAACCGAGAAGATGATACGCACGAATTCAAACCCGTGTTGGCTGAGATCGAAACTGATCCCGGTAGCCCTTTAGGAGGCACTATTTTCTGGGTGGTGATTGCGGTCTTTGCTGTTGCCGTCTTGTGGACATTTATTGGTCAAGTTGATGTTGTTGTGACGGCCCGTGGCAAAACGATTCCGGCTGGTGAGGTGAAAACCATCCAGCCTCTCAATGGTGGTGTCATCAGTGAAATTCTTGTGAAAGAAGGGGATTTCGTGAAGCGAGGCCAAGCCCTTGTTCTGATTGATCCCGCAACCACTGAGCCTGAATTGCGCTCAATGGAGGAAACGCTGTCGTTCACTGAGCTTGAAAGACAACGTCTTTCGGCATCCTCAGATTTTAGAACACCAGACTACATGACCAACCAAGACAGTACAACCGATGCTGATATTTTAGATACCCAACAGAAATTATTCTCATCAAGTCAAAATGGATTACAACAACAAATTCAATCTCGCCAACAAGAAGTGGTTTCTTTGAGCGCCCGTGTTCAAGCTACTAAAGCGGAATTAACCAGTGAGCGTGAGAACTTAACACGCTTTAAAGACAGACAGAAACGCCTTGAAAACGTTAAAGATATTGTAGCAAAATCTACCTACGATGATGCTTTAAATACAAGTTCGACCACCCAAAGCCGAGTGCAGTCGCTCTCTCACGAAATTGAGCGCTTGCATGCCGAGCAACGACGGGTACAATCTGACATTGGCTACCTCAGAAAAGAATATCAAACCAATGCCCTTCAGCAACTCTCTGAGACGGAGAAGCAAGCGAACCAGCTTAGAGCAAGCATTGATGAGTCTCGCTTCCGTAACGCCCAACAAACCCTCCGTGCTCCCGTTGCTGGCTATATCCATGAGCTATTCATTCACACTGAAGGCGGCGTGGTGAGTCCTGCAGAAAAAGTGATGACCATTGTGCCTAAGGATGTGCCCTTGGTCGTTTTGGCTGACGTGTTAAACAAAGACATTGGTTTTGTAAAAGCAGGTATGCCTGTTGAGCTTAAAATCGATACCTTCTCCTTCCAAAAATATGGTGCGCTTAAAGGTGAAGTGGTACAGGTAGATATAGACAGTCACGACGATGAAATGCTCGGCCCTGTCTATTCTGTCTATGTGAAGCCACTGGATAACAAGCTTTTAGTTGAAGGTAAATGGGAAACCATCACCTCAGGATTAAGCGTGACGACCGAAGTTAAGACCGGCAAACGCCGAATCATCGAGTTCTTCATCTACCCACTTATCAAATACCTTGATGAAGGTATGAGTGTTCGTTAAATCGACATATACAACATTCGAAGGACTAGCTTTATTATAACAAAAATGTTATAATAAACGTATATGATCTATTATGGTGTTCAAAATGACTGTATTACCACCGTTCAATGATGAAGGCTTACTACCTTATCAAGACTACGAATTAACGTTTAAGCAACTTAAAGAAAGTCCTTTAGTCAGCGGTGAATACTCCTCTAATCCAGAAACCTGGCATACTGATTGGCGACTCAAGTTGGTCAACTATGCCGAAATACTGGTAAACCAACTATGGCAACTTGATCCTGATCTGGTAGGCGACATTTACTTGGACGGATCCTTCGTTGAGGATAAACCCCATCCCAACGACATTGATGGTTACTTTGAATGTGATCTTAAATACTTTGCATCAAAACAACTACAGCATGATTTAAATGCTCTTGATCCAAATAAAGTTTGGACATGGGATCCAGAAAGTAGACGGCCTTACAAAAATTATGCTAAACACCAATTACCCATGTGGTTTACATACCGAGTTGAGCTATACCCTCATTTTGAACAATCTTCAGGTATTAAAGACGATTTTGGTAATGATTTAATGTTCCCAGCAGCCTTTAGAACGTCTAGAAACTCCAAGTTACAAAAAGGTATTATCAAGTTAAAAAAGGAGGGATAAATAAATGATTAGAAATGAAACAGAATATCAAGAAGCACTATCCCGACTCAAGCGAGATAAAGATGTTATCCAACAACAACAAAGACAGCTTGAAAGCCTTGAATTATCCAAGAGTGAAATCAAAACAGCAATGAGCCCTGTTTTATCATTTCACGAACAACTCAAAGAAGAGGTTGAGTGGTACGAACGTGTTAAACGAGGTGAATTCGACACCATAAATAGCATGAGCGACATGGGTAAATACTTAATTGCATTAAGAATAGCAAATAATATCACGCAAACAGAACTTGCCCACCGTTTAAATGTTAACCAAGCACAAGTTTCTCGTGACGAAAAAAATGACTATCATGGGGTTTCACTATCTCGAGCTCAAAAGATACTAGACGCACTTGAGCAGCCTATAGAAATTAATTTTCCACAAAATCCAAAACCATTAATATCGGCCTAAAACCAAATAAGGATTTGATTAGAATCAAATCCTTATTTGTCATGTTATATTTCCTCACTATTTCTGTTGGTGTTTGACTTTTCAGTGAGGGCCTTAGGTAATGGGAGCATATCCATATAGCCTTGCTTGTGACTCCACAGTATAAAATGCGTGAAGATGCGTACTGTCTTCTTCACAGTGGGCTCAGCTCGATCTTTACCGTTAGCTAACTTTAAAAGCTCATCGGATTTCAGAAATTTGCCGACTTTGAGTAATTGAATGTGGTCCATGGCACTGTCATCGCCAAAAAACCGTCGGATTTGCTCAAGGTCTTTACCATAGGTGTAGAGGGTACGTTCTTTGAGTCCGTCTTCTTTGAGGTGTTTTAGGTAGTTTTCACTGGCTTTAATAAGGGTTATGGACATAATTAAGATCTCCTTTGGGCATTATTAACAGTTCTATGAACCCTCTAAAGAGATTTAATAGCAACGAATGTGTTGAAATGGTATCTATGCAACCTTAAGAAGTGTCGTCTTCTCGAGCCTCTTTGTCTCGAGCTGCTCTTTTTTCATTTAGCTTTTGGATTCGTTTGCCCTCTTTTAGAAAGGATTTCAAATCAGTACCACAGAGGTCTTCCATATGTTTTTTAAGTAGAACGCCTTCCAGCATCCCAGGTGTCAAATTCTCAAGATCCAATTGTGGTTCTTCGGGTATGAATTCAGTGGCTTCTTTTCTAAGTCCCGTAGCTGTTTTTACTAACCTCGTATGATTCAGAGAATCCCCTTTTGCGTAAGCTTTGTGAATCAAATCATTCGTCATAGCTAGCTGCATCTCAATCTGCTCATTTCTTTTACTGGGAGTCAACTTGATTGATGCTTTGGCTTTTTTGTAATAACGAGCGATTTGACGTGTTGAAGCACCGTACTGCTTTTGAAGTGCTCTGCATATATCCGTATAGCTAGCACCGTGATAAAGTAGTGTTTTTACAGCATCAACACGTTCTTGTGTTTCTTCGTTAGTGGACCGATGTCGTGTCATTAAGGCTCTCTCCACAGAGTGTTACTAAGGCTTTGTTTTGATCTGGGTCAATGTCGATTAACCTCTTTTGAATGAGTTCAGCATCGCTTTTTGATACTGTGAAATGGAGCATGACAGGAAGCGTTTGTCGCTCGGTTTCCATTTGCTCTACGAGCTTCGTTGTTATGTCTTCTTTTTCACTCAAGATACTGAGTAAGTTATCAAGCTCATGTTTGTTTTCAGGAATGAGCTGGATCAGGCGCTCTTTTTCAAAACGGCTAAGCAAATTCTCAAGGAGCTCGGCTCGTTTTTTAGGATGATCTTCACCTTGAAGTCGATTCAGTGTTGCAAGTAGATACACTGAATCGTCGTCGTTAATATCCCATACGTCACACAGGGCAGACGTATAATTTAGTTCTTCAAGTGCCTTCTTCCGGTAATGCCCATCAATAATGATAAAATGGCCTTCATTGTTTTTATCTGGGCGAACACTCAGGGGTTGCGTTCGCTTTGTGAATTTAATACTTTCAACGAGCTTGTTAAATCGTTCAGGTGCCATGCGATTAGCTGAACGTGGATCGTTGTGAAGGTTGGTTAATAAGATGTCTTTAGTCATGGGGTTGTCCTTTCGTGGCGATAATAAGAAGTTCGTTGTTATCCCTTTTAGCAACATGTGCTAAGTGCTTGTACGGCTTGCTAAAGGCATGGATCGTCCGTGTGGTATCTGCCTGTTGAACAAGATTAGAGAGTTCTTGAAGGCTGAGTACTTTGTCGTTGTAGGACAAGACCCAAGTAGGTATGTGCCTACTGGTAACAAGAAGTTCTGAAAGGGCGTCCACTCTTTTTGTGAACACCGATTCACCCTTATCAGGTAGCTTTTCAAATAAAACAGCATCCAATACCTCATTGGCCTTGTTATAGCCTAGGGTATTGGCATAAGGGGGGTCGAGATAAAGGATATCGCCAGTTATTTTAGGCAAAAGCGTAAACACATCGTCTTGATATGTTGAAACACTGCCTAAGGCAGGAAAGATACCCTGATTGATTATCGCTACATCGTCTTCAATACCTTCCCAGCAAGGAGTGAGTAAGCCTGAAATAGAACCATCTACAAAACGTTTTGGATTCAGATCAGAAAATGAACGTGTGCCATCGAGTGCTTCAGCAAAAGGACGGTTGCTAGTGCCAATGGACGTGCCGAAGGCAACAAACCGTGAAACTCGCTTCCACAGGAGTATTTGTAATAAGGCTTTTTGAGTTGGGTCGTCAACTGAACGGATGTAAGTAAGGGCATTGTCGAGTGCTTGGGTATGGCGAGCTGAAAATACCGAGCCTTTGAAGTGCTCACTTACAAAGCCTGCTTCACAGACTGGAAAGTAGGGCGTTTGTAGTTTGGTGTGTTGATTTTGAATCAGGCCTTTCAATACGAGTTGAGAACGCTGAGAGAAATCATTACTGATTAAGTGTTTGAACCCATATAGCTTGGCTTGCATACTTACTGAGCCACCACCACTGAAGGCATCAATGAATGTTAACTGAGACCATTGAGCTTCAGGAATGATTGTTGCCAGCTGCCCAAAGATCCAGGAGTTTAAATTTCGTTTTCCACCAGGGTAGGGAGGAAGTGCGTTAAAGTAATTAGGTATGTTCATTAAAAAAGACCTCCGTATAAATACATTCTCAGTATCTTACGGAAGCTTCCATGTCACGGTGACATGGCCTATATTTTTTTTAGAGCATAAATACCATACTTTGATGAAGCTGATTTTGTTGACTCTAGTTTGTAGCAAGTACCTTCTAAATGTGCTGAAAGCCGCTTTTTTAAGGTTCGTAGTTTTTCGGTGCCAAGGATTTCGCCATCGATTATATCATCGGGCCATAACTCTTGGAAGATAGTTTCACTTGTGACAGGCTTTGGTGAGTGTTGGTTTAAAAGATCGAATAATTTTATTTCTTGATTCTTAAAATTGCTGAACTCAGGCTCTGTGTTTCGAAGCTGCCATTCATATGAAGCATTCATAAGCGTATCGATAAATGTTTGAGGTTTTAAGTTGAGTTTACTTAGAACCTCTTTAAATTGCTCGTCTTTTGGTTTTGTTTCATTTTCGTTCAGTAAGCCTTGTTTAACGAAAATAGCTAACATTTCGTCAATGTTAGATGCATGACCATGGTTGTGCTCTGGATCAGCTTGAATCACTGTTAAAAGGTCTTTGACATCGGTGATAAAAGAACTGGATTTAAGATCAGTATATATAACGTTTAGCCATTTACCATAAGAGTCTTTGTCTTTTAATTCAGCCTGATAGAGCTGATGTAAAGGGAGATCTGGCACAACATAAGGACGACGTTGATTTAAATATTCAAGTATAGTCATACTGTTAATTATACAATTTTTCAAATTTTTAAAAAGTTTGCAAATATTTGCAAACTTATAAGTTGTTGACGCACCTATCTAAACATTGATGTAGAAGAAAATATACTGCGTGACTTTACAGACATCCTTCCTAAGGTTTAACGTTTGATTATATCTATATCTCGTCGAGTAACAGGCTTGGATCAGCCATCCATCCTTCCTGAACTCTAGGATCTTCAGGGATACCAAAATTTTGATCCTTTTTTGAGTGAGACCATGCAGCCTGAATACTGCATAAAAGGGCATCAAGCATGTCAGCACCGGGTTCTTTAATTAGATCAGCTGTGTTTATACTTTTCAGATCAATTTCAAAGCCATAGACTTTATCCAATTCACCTCGTAAAAGGCCATCCACAATCTTTTTACGGGCCAAGCCTTTCTCAACTGTCTGTTTTTTACGAGTATCTGACTTATAACTCTGCTTCTCAATAAAACGACGCGCCACTAGAGCGGGATAGCCTTCCACAATAATCCGGTTAGAGTTTACCTTGTTTAGTATTGGAATACAGGCTCCTGATTTCAAAAGTCTAGGAGCACCCTCGTAAAACATTCGCCCCACAGGAGTGTAATCAACCATCATTGGGCTGCAAGATTTTGCTAATTTGTCCACTTGCCGCTTATGATACTTCTGCCCTTTTGGTTGCTTGGTCCGATAATCTACAACGTTCCCTATAAATTCATTCAAAGGCATCTGTCTAATCAATGCTGTATAACTCTCCCAGTCTGTTGGCCAGTCCATATCGTCCAACCATTTTCGGGGTAGCGAGAATGGAAAATCAATGGCCATATGCCAAGGACCCGATGAAGTTAATAATTTCTCAAACTCTTCAAAACTGTTCAGAATAGCGGTATTTTCAATGAGTAAATAATGATTCTCAAACCATCCAGAGACACAAGTAATAGGCTTCTTCTTACTAGGAGCGCTAGTGAAATCCAGTCCAAATATTCGCATGCCATATCCTTTTTGTGAGAAATGAGAGGTATTAAAAAAAAGGAGTAGAAACTCCAATTATTTCATACGATACCACTAAAAAGAGAGGTTTAATGAATTAAAAATGTCTCAATCCCTAAGCAAAAATAAAGTCACTGGCGTCGATATTGTTGCTGGCTGTGTTGTCTATGACTACGCTGTCGGTTGCGCCGTCGAAGGTGATTGTTGTGTCGCCGTTGAATTCGGTGATAAGTAAGTCGTTAAAATCGGTGATGTTCCAGCCACTGATATCAATAAGATCACTACCGTTTTCAAAATCACCGATGAGATCATTCCCACTGCCGAGTTCAAACACAAAGGTGTCGTTTCCGGCCAAGCCGTTTAAGCCGTCATCACCGGCACCACCTGTAATACGATTGTCACCACTGTTACCAAACAGAATATTGTTTTCTGAATTACCTGTGGCGTTTAAATTGGCACTGCCTTGCAAGCGTAATCGCTCCAAGTTATCACCCAGCGTGTAATTGGCGTGGCTTAAAACGGTGTCGGTTCCTTCGCCGGCGTTTTCGGTTACCGTATCTAAAACACTGTCCACAACAAAGGTATCATCACCTAAGCCACCCAGCATGGTGTCGCCACCGGCACCACCATCAATAAAATCGTTGCCATCCAAGCCTGATAATGTGTTGTTACCATAGTTTCCATACAGAGCATTATTACTTGCGTTACCCGTGCCGTCAATGTGTGTGGCGCCAAACATACGCATGCGCTCTACGTTATCGCCCAACACATAATCCACATAGGTAAAGGCATAATCAGTATCGCCTTCACCCGCATTTTCAGTAATCACATCATTGCTATTGCGGATATAATACCAATCATCACCCGTGCCACCAATTAAGGTATCGGTACCAAGACCACCATCCAGCACATCATTTCCATCGCCACCATCAAGGATGTTGTTACCACTATTGCCTGTCATGGTGTTATCAAGATCATTACCGCCACTGTTAATGTTTGTGGTGCCAAGCAGCCTAATATTTTCAATATTGTCGCCTAAAATAAAACTTGCTGTTGAATAGACCGTATCAATACCTTCACCTGAATTCTCAGTCACAACATCATTGACCGTATCAACATAATAGGTGTCATCACCGGCGCCACCAATTAAAACATCCATACCTGCACCGCCATCAAGCAGGTCATTACCCTCACCCGCCGTTAATGTATTGCGTCCAGAGTTACCATACATATTATTATCACTGGCGTTACCGGTACCGTTGCGATTAGCTGTGCCGGATAAACGAAGATTTTCAAGGCTCGCATCTAAGATGTAGTCGACACTAGAATGAACGGTATCGATACCCTCATTACTATTTTCGACAATGACGTCGCCCGCATTATCAACAATATAGGTGTCGTCACCCAAGCCACCAATCAAGGTATCGGCATTGGCACCGCCATCAAGATAGTCATTACCCGTACCACCATCCAGCGTGTTTACACCGCTGTTGCCGTACATGGTGTTATTCAAGCTATTACCGGTTCCGTCTAAATTATTTGTACCATTTAAACGTAAGCTTTCAAGATTATTGCCAAGCGTGTAATTCACTGAACTGATCACATAGTCCACACCGCCGGCAGAAGACACTTCAGTCACCACGTCATCAACGCTATCGACAACATACGTGTCGTCGCCATAGCCACCAATCATGATGTCATCGCCCGCACCGCCATCAAGATAATCGTTGCCAGCCTTGCCATCAAGTAAGTTGTTACCACTGTTGCCAAACAGTGCATTGTCTAATGTGTTACCGCTACCACCTAAATTATCAGAGCCTTGCAATCGCAAGCGCTCAATGTTATCGCCGATGGCGTAGGAGTTATAAGCGAGAACCGTATCGGTGCCTTCATCACTATTTTCAAAAGCAGTGTCATAGTTTGAGTCGAGTACGTAAACATCATCACCTTCACCACCCGCCATAACATCATGACCCGCACCACCATCAATAAAATCGTTACCAACACCACCATATAAGGAATCGTTGCCACCATGCCCGTATAAAGTGTCATTTCCATCGTTACCAGACATATGGTTTTCTTGAGCATTACCACTTAAGGTATCTTCGCCAGAGGTTCCGGCTTCGACTGTATCGAACATGAGGCTTAGAATATCGGTAAACGCGTAGTAGTTATTACCAGCTCGGATTGTTTCAATTAAACCGGAGCCTGTATTAACTTCTACGGTATTATCAAAATAATTTTCAATAGTACCGTAATTATTAATTTGTAAACGGTCAAAAAAACCATTATTATCAGTATCAACGGCGAGTATATTATTTTCATTTAATTCATAAATAGACTCTAGCCTAAGAACATCAGCATTACCTGACTCATCATTAATAGTATCCAAGTAATAATTCGAATTACCATTTCTAAGGTAGTAAGTATCATTACCACTTCCACCTAGAAGCAGATCTATACCCCGCCCGTCTCCATAAAGGTGATCGTCTCCACCAAAACCATATAGTTCATCGTTACCAAACCCACCATCAATCTTATCATGTGAGTTAGAGCCATAAACAATATCATTTCCATCATTGGCTTCAACCTGTACACTAAAACCTCCACTGTAAGTATTGACGTAGTCCTCTTCCAGATAAATGATATCATTACCATTTCCAGAGTGCACAAATTGAAATTCAACATCATTAGTCCAAGTAATAAGGTTATTTGCCTGAGTAACCTTATTGTCGATCATGTTTATAGTGAGATCATCGTAAAAATTATCATAATTCCACTTAAAATAGAGTCCTACAGCTCTTGCATTACGTGGTAAAGGACTTAATGAGGGGTCTCCAATAATGTTGTCGGTACCCCAGTCTTCTTCATAGATAAATGCATATTGACCATCTTCACCAATATAGTAAGTATCGTTACCTCTACCGCCATGAAAATCATAAGATCCTTCATTAGTATAAAAAACATCATCACCATAGCCACCAAACATCCTATGAATAGTTGAAGACATAGTAGTTAAGTCATTAATACTGGTTCCTGCTACTAAAGTGTCGTTACCATTACCACCATAAAACTCCTTTGTTCCAGTAGTAGTACCAGAGTAAATAGTATCATCACCATCACCACCATATAGGCTGTCATTACCACCTAATCCATATATGGTATCATCGCCAGATAGTCCATAAATGTAGTCGTCGTTTGAAGTACCATTTAAACTATTATCATTCTCATCACCCGTAATAGCACCTATAGGTAGTTCAGGAATATTATTCAAATCAAATAAATGGTCAATAAATTCTACTATTGTGAAGGAGGTGTCATTAAAATAGAATGCTTCAATAGAACCGTTACCAAAGCCTGATGTTTCTATTTCTAAACTTGTATCATCAAAAAAATTATTAATTGTAACTGATGATGAGTCATAACCAAGGTACAGCTGATCTAAATTACCGTCACCATTATAATCCTGTGCTGTAAAAACATCTACTAAGCTCGAATCAAAAGAAAATCTTATTTGATCACCACCATTGCTGAAACTATAGTTACCATTTTCATATATAGTATCGTGTCCTGAATCAGATGAAAGATAATAAATATCTGCACCACCACGTCCGATCATTGTGTCATTACCTGTGCCACCAATTAATTTATCTGTTTCCGAGCTGCTTCCTATCAAGCTATCGTCTCCGACTCCACCATAAAGCGAGGTAATTCCGTTGAAACCGCCAGAAGAACTACTTAGAAGGTCACTACCGTTACCACCGTGAATCTCACCACCAAAACGAGTAGTTAGAATATCGTCTCCATTACCTCCATAGATATTTGAAATTAAAAAACTCTGTTCCCAAGACAATATGTTTGAACCCGAATACACATCTCGGCTAGAAGCATTTATAGTTATATTCCCATCGTAACCTGTAAAATCCAGAGTATTTTTAATGCTGGAAATATCATCAGAATAAATACTGTCATTTCCCCAGTCATTACCAAAATAAAGAATATTATTTCCGTGTCGGGAGATATGATAACTATCGTTTCCTTCTCCACCATAGAAATGGTTATTACCTAATTGACCATACATCTCATCATCGCCACCCTCACCATATAGGTAATCGTTACCGTCTCCGCCGTTAATGGTGTCATTGCCATCACCACCATTGATAATATCATTCCCATCTAATCCATCAATCAGATCGGCACCGGAGGTGCCGTTGAGGGTGTCGTCGTTATTTGTTCCGTAGATATCGGCCATGGTTATATCCTTAGTGCTGAAATGGTTGTAGCTTTACGGGGTAGGTAGCTAAAATCCGTAATTAATAAGGTATCGGTAAATTACCCTGAAACTTTAACGAATTGAAAAGCCTTTAAACCCCTAAGCAAAAACAAAGTCGACGGCATCCACATCGGATACGCCTACATTTTGCAACGTGATCATATCTGCACCATCAGCTTCATAAGCAACAGTAGTATCCCCACCCACGGCGGTGATAATTAAGTCGTTGAAGTCGCTGATATTCCAGCCACTGACATCCAATAAATCGCTGCCGTTGGTAAAATCACCAATGGAATCCAACCCACTGCCTAAGTCGAAGGCAAAGGTATCGGCGCCGCCCAAGCCCACTATGTTGTCAGCTCCAGCACCACCATTAATCGTGTTATCACCACTATTTCCGATCATCACGTTATCTAATTCGTTTCCGGTGGCGTTTAAATTGGCGTTGGTTTGCATGCGTAATTTTTCAATGTTATCGGCCATCGTGTAATTTGCTTTGGTCAGAACGGTATCATAGCCTTCATCGGCCAATTCAATTACATTATCCAACACGCTATCAATCACGATGACATCATCGCCCAAGCCACCACGCATCACATCACCACCGGCACCGCCATCAATAAAATCATTACCGTCCATGCCATTAATGGTGTTGTTGCCGTAGTTCCCGTAAAGGGCGTTGTCACCAGCGTTACCTGTGCCGGTTAAGTTTGTGTTGCCGTACATACGAAGCTGTTCAATATTATCGCTGAGCGTGTAATTGACATAGGTAAAAGCATAATCCACGTCGCCTTCGCCGGCGTTTTCAACAATCACATCATTGCTGTTACGAATCAAATACCAGTCATCGCCCGTGCCACCAATCAAGGTGTCTACGCCACTACCGCCATCCAGCACATCGTTTCCAGCACCACCATCAAGCGTGTTGCTTCCGCTGGTTCCGGTGAGCTTGTTGGCTGCGTTGTTACCCGTTGCATTTAAGTCGCCCGTTCCAATTAAACGAAGGTGCTCAATGCTGTTACCTAAAGTATAGTTAATAGTTGAATAGACAGTGTCATTACCGTCTCTTTCAGAAATCGTGTCGCCAGGCGAATCCACATAGTAAAAGTCATCGCCCAGGCCGCCATTCATCTCATCATCGCCCAGGCCACCGTCTATAACATCATTTCCATCATTACCATATAAGCTATTATTACCACTATTTCCAATAATCACATTATCTTGGTCATTTCCAAAAACATCTATATCAGTGCTACCTTGAAGCCGAACTTTTTCTACATTGATAGACATTGAATAATCAGTTCTGGCTAAAACAGTATCATAGCCTTCGTTTTCATTCTCATTAACGTAATCATATTCACTGTCAACAACATAAACATCGTCACCAAGATTACCTGCCATAAAATCATTACCTGCTCCTCCATCCAGATAGTCATTACCAGAGCCTCCAGAAAGAGAATCATTACCCTGGCGAGCATAAATAACATCGTTTCCATCGCCACCACTAAAGGTTTCTTGGGTAACACTACCCTGAATAGTATCGTTTAAGGAGGTGCCAAGAACTGTATTTAATGAAACATAGGATCGAATCGTATCAAAATCGTAGGAATCGTCAAAACTTGAACTCTGAAAAGTACTTGTCCAAGCTTCAATCGATTCAATCAAGCCCGTTCCAGCATTGGAAATAGCTGTATTGTCAAAATAATTATTGATCAATGCCCAATTTTTAATTGCCAATTGATCGACGTATCCATTTCCATCGCTATCAATAGCATGCCAATCATCAGCAGTTAACCTTGGTCCACCCTGACGGTACAACCTTAGGTAGTCATTATTACCAGATGAATCATCAATCACATCTAGGTTTTCACGATTTGCAACCTCATACCTATCATTACCACTCCCACCGTATAAATGATCAAAACCGACCCAGCCTTTTAAGAAATCGTCGCCTCCATACCCATATATTGACTCCGATTCAAGAGTTCCATAGAGTGAGTCATTATTATTTGTGCCGTAGATATCGGCCATTACTGGAGTCCTTTAGCGTATTATCTTGAAAACTCAATTAAGTTATCTTGTGTGCTGTACTAGATATCGGCAGAAAGGAGCTAAACTTTAGTCGTATCAAAACGTAATTAATTCAGTAAATTAGTGAATTAATACGATAAAAGAGTCATCGTTTTATTGAAAAAAACTGAAATAAGGCGTATCTGTGTCGTTTAATCGCTTTTTTGCGAGTAATAATGGTATTTTAAAGGTTTTATAGGTTGTTTTATGTCACCTTTATGTCATCAACTATATGTTGCATAGAGTGTTAAAGCCTTGTTAATGTAGAGCTTTAAAGCTTCCCAATCTTTTTTGTGACATAAAATACGAATAAGAGTGTCATAAAAACTCAAAATACTTAAAATCACCCTTAAACCCCTTTAAAACGGCCACCTTGGGGTGGTAGGGGTCGCAGGTTCAAATCCTGTCGGTCCGACCAGAGTGGGGTTTTGCCTTTATTTTAAAGAATTGCTTCCAGCTCTTTAAGTATTTTCACTGACGGTGCGTAATCGTGTTCGGCTGCTTGAGAAAATAAGTTGAGCGCATAGTTTCTATTTTGCTCAACCCCTCTACCATTTAAGTAGAGGCATCCCAAGTTGTGGTATGAGAAGGGATACTCTTTAGGAAAACCTTCCACGCCCGCTTTTGGCCTGAACCATGCATTCGTTTCCACCCATTTCTTGTAATGTATGGCCGCTGAAATATAATCAACTGCAACGCCGTCACCGATATGATAAATTAATCCGAGGTTAAATTTATCAAAGGCCAGTGCCTCACTTTCGGGGATAAGCATTAAGTAGTTACGCGCTTTTTGTGGATTTCGTCTTCGATTCCATTGCGGGCCGGTTAAATAGATATAGGCCGCAATGCCACGGTGATATTTCTTATTAATGTTTTTCAAGATATAGGAGGGAGCACCTTTGTCAGCGAGAATCTTAGTGTATCCGGTTTGGTATTCTCTTAAAACACAATTGTTATAAATACGCTGTGGTGTTGTTTCTACCGCCTCAGGGCTTGAGGGTGTTGCTGGCTTTTCTGCAATTTGAACAGCGGGTCTTGCCTTTTGTTTTTTCGGTGTTGATACTGGTGCTGCTGAGGCTGTTGTTTTTACTTTTGTTGATACTGTTTTTGCAGGCGCGGACTCGACGGATTGGGTGTCCGGTTTTATTATTGCTGGTTTAGCTTCGCTTTTAGGTGGGCTTGATGTCGCCACGGTTGCCGATGGTTTAAGCTCGGCATCGAGGGTTGCTTGCATATCCAGATCGGGGCTACCTTCAACTACCTTGATTAAAAGAACACCGTGCTTGAGTTGGGTTACGATTCCTTTTCCGGCTTCAAATTCCAAACCATCCATCATTAATTTAAAGTGAACAACGGCACCACGTTTAATCGCGTAGGATTCAATGTTTTCAACAGTTACCTGAACGCCCTTTGTGTTGACACCGGTTACGACACCTGTGATTTCATCTGCATAACTTACAGCATTCAAAAAAAATAACATTGAACACAGTATAAGTTTGTTTATATTTTTTATTAAAGAAATCATTGAGTTACAATCCATATAAACCTGAATTCTGAGAAGGTGACTGCCCTGAGCCACTTGTAGATGCAGCATGATCGCCAACAGGGTGGAGTAAATAACAAGCGAGTGGAAGGACATTAATTTTCCAAAGTTTTTTTGAACCGCCACTCTGATAAGATCGTGCAAAGGCATATCGTTTACCTAAGGCAATAACAAAACTCCACTCGTTACTACTACTACCAGACTGTTCTTGCCTTTTGAAAGCAGTTAAGGTCTGGTTGTACATTGCAATAGCCTGAGGTGTTGCTTGTTCAACCCAACTTATGTGAAAGCTGAGTACCCTTCGCCCGTCTTTGTATGCTCCCACTTCAGCATTTTTAAAGCCTTGAGTGTCTCTAATGAATTGAGAGGGTTTGAACTGATACCCGTTTTTACTTTGACCTTCAAAAGGGAGCCCTTTCCAGTTTGTGGGAGATGATGGTCTAAAGCTTAAGTTTCCACAGTCACCGCGGGTGCCCGTGCTACCAGAAACGACATTGGCTGATACCGATCGGTTTGTCTGTTGTTGACGAGATTGATTTGTTGTAATGCCACCATAACCACTAGAGTTCCCCATCTGTTGACGGGAGCGATTTGTGGTGATTCCCGTGTTACTCGATTGTGCCATCGCATTGGACAAAGCTGAAAGGCCAGCGATGACAGCCTGTGTTTTACGATTGGTACGAGGATACCTTTGTTGTTGATGATGATGGTCTTCTCCAAAACTAGAATACCCACCTCGATTATAACTGCCTCTGTTATAACTACCGTTGCTAGAAGCAATGGCCGCACTGGCGGCATTTAACCCTGCGGCTAAAGCAGCCATGCCTTGTTGACGTGCTTGTTGCTTGGCGGCTCTGCCATCAAAAACAACCATGGAAATCGTTGTACCGGGCTTGACCAATGAACCGGGTTCAATGGATTGCCTGTATAC
>CAYGPY010000010.1:0-24374 GCA_964351765.1 uncultured Vampirovibrionales bacterium | reverse complement strand
GAGTTATTAACCTGGTTCGGAAAATCACTACGGCCTGTGGCTACTACTTTAGCACCAGCTTCATACGCTTCATCGGGCATAATTTCTGGTGTTGGATTAGATAGCGCAAAGATAATTGGATCAGGGGCCATCGATTTAACCATCGGTTGGGTGAGTGTGCCCGGAACCGATAAACCAAGGAACACATCAGCACCTTTAATCACATCAGCCAACTGGCCTTTTTGTTGCGTCTTGTTGGTCACTTCGGCAATGTCTTGCTTGAATTTGTTCAAGCGCTCACGGCCTTTATAAATAACACCGGTGGAGTCACAGATAATAATATCTTTAACACCCGCTTTCATCAGTAGTTCTGATACGCTGAGCGCCGCAGCACCAGCACCGTTAATCACAATGCGAACGTCCGATAAGTTTTTGCCACAGTATTTAACAGCGTTCATCATACCGGCCAACACAACCACAGCGGTACCGTGTTGGTCGTCGTGGAAAACCGGAATATCTAATTCTTCAACCAGTCGTTTTTCAATTTCAAAACAACGTGGGGCGGCAATATCTTCAAGGTTGATGCCACCAAACACAGGGGCAATATGCTTTACGGCGGTGATGATTTCTTCAACACTCTGGGTACGCAGGCAAATTGGGAACGCCTCAACACCACCAAAGGTTTTAAAGAGAACGGCTTTTCCTTCCATAACGGGCAGACCCGCCATAGGACCAATGTTGCCCAGTCCAAGAACCGCACTACCGTCGGTAACGATGCCTACCAAGTTGTTTTTAAGCGTGAGATCGTACACACTATCGGGGTCGTTCATAATGGTCTCAACAGGGCGGGAGGCTTCAGGTTGGGAGTAAACCAAGTTGTAGATGTAGTGATCTTTAATGGGCACGTGGGCGTTTACTTCCATCACGCCTTGGTAGCGAACACGTAAGTCGAGCGCCGCTTCATCAAGGGTCATTTCTTTATCTGATTCAGGGAGAATCCACGCTTCTGAACCTTCTGTAGCATAAGCCATAACCTTGGCATCAATGTCGTCAGGGTTTACATCGATTTGGGCCTTGCCTTCAGCCATGGCACTTTTGGCTGTGGCTGCTGCAATACGGGCTGAAATCCGGTAGTCCAGAGGACTTGGAATAATGAGCTCATTACTGAGTTCATTGTCTTCAACCAAGTTGGCCATGGCATGGGCTGCTGAGACAAACATGTTGTGGTTAATGTCCACAGCTCGCACATCAAGAGCGCCACGGAAGATGCCGGGGTAAACCAGCGATGAGTTTAACTGGTTAGGCGCACTGCTTAAGCTGGTAGCCACCACTTTGGCGCCCGCTTTTTTGGCTTCGTAGTAATCAATTTCGGGTGCAGGCAATGCCAAGGCAAATACAATCGGATCTTTTGCCATTGTCTGAATCATATCGGGTGTAAGGACACCAGCGGCTGAGAAACCAATAAAGGCATCCGCGCCTTTGATTAAATCCTCAAGGTTGCCGTGGATATCTTCAGGGTTGGTGAGGCGAGCCACTTCAGATTTGATCCAATTTAAACCTTCAAGCCGACGGTAGTATAAGGCCCCATGGCGATCCAATACTTTGACGTTGCCCACGCCTTCACTGACTAACATCTTGGCTGTGGCAATACCGGCTGCACCAGCACCGTTAATCACAACGTAGAGGTCTTCCAGTTTTTTATCGACAATCTTAAGGGCGTTCAACAGTGCGGATAAAACAGCCACGGCCGAACCTTCTTGATCGGGGTGGAAAATGGGCAATGCTACGGCACGCTTCAGGCGTTCCTCAATGGCAAAGCAACGAGGCGATGAAATGTCTTCAAGGTGAATCCCGCCAAATGTAGGGGAGAGGTACCGAATGGTTTCAACAATCTCGTCAATGTCTTGGGTATCAAGGGCGATAGGAAAGCCATCGATACCGGCAAAGTTTTTGTGGAAGACGCTCTTGGCTTCTAGCATAGGAATGGCGGCCTTGGCACCCACATTACCCAGCCCATAAACGCTTGATCCGTCACTGATAATTGCAACCGTGTTGCCGCGCATTGTGTAGTCAAAACTAGTGAGGTGGTTATCATGGATTTCTAAGCAAGGTTTGGCCACGCCAGGGGTGTAAACCAAGCTGAGGGTTTCGGTATCTTTAACCGGAAGTTTAGGTCTAATACCAATCAGACCACGGTATTTTTGACGTAATTGGTTACCATTCATCTCGCTCATTACGGGCGATCTCCTTGCGCTAAATTTGAATATGTTTCAAAGATATAGTTAACAACTAGTAATAGACTCATATCGACCATTTAGGGCCGACGTTGAATAAAATTTTAGTATCGAGCATATGAGGTCAGGACACACATTGGTTTGAATAACATTGAGATATCAATCTAGGGTGGGCTCAATATGATAATGCCTTACTGTACGTGCCACACGAACGAAAATCAATGGTTTTACTCGTAAGGGGGTGGTTTAAAGGCTAAAGATTGGCTGTGACTTGGATACTGGGCTTGTTTGTGGTTAGATAGCTTCACGTTTATGACCGTGAACGTAGAGCTTGTATTAAGGTGTTTATACCCTTGATGCAGTAAGGTTATTTTGGTTCTGAATGGAACCCGATTAAAGGAATATTTTTTATGACGACCACACATCAAGTATTAGTATTACCCGGAGACGGTATTGGTCCTGAGATTGTTGCTCAGGCAATGAAGGTTTTAACAGCGGTGAGCGAAAAAACCGGCGTAAATTTTGAGACCGTTGAAGCCCCCATTGGTGGCGCGGGTATCGAATTTGATGGCGTTCCGCTTCCAGAAAAAACCTTAGAGCTGGCCAAAATGATGAAGGTCGTTTTCTTGGGCGCCGTGGGTGATTACAAATACGACACCCTAGACCCTGCGATTCGTCCTGAGCAAGGCTTGCTTCAGATTCGTAAGGCATTGGGTCTGTATTGTAACTTGCGTCCTGTTAAAGCCTATGACGCGTTAAGCCATACCTCAACCCTTCGTCCTGAAGTGGTGAGTGGCATTGATATTATGGTGGTGCGTGAGCTCACCGGTGGCTTGTACTTTGGTCAGCCTAAAAAGCGTGAAGCGGATTATGCGCTTGATACCTTGCACTATACCTACGAAGAGATTCGTCGTATTGCTCGTAAGGGTTTTGAAGTGGCTCAGAAGCGCGGTAAGAAAATGTGTTCTGTGGATAAGGCCAACGTCCTTAGCACATCACAAGCGTGGCGCGAGATTGTAGAAGAAATTCACAAAGACTACCCTGATGTTGAGCTCTCCCACATGTATGTAGACAATGCGGCGATGCAGTTGATTCGTAACCCACGTCAGTTTGATGTGATGCTTACTGAAAATACCTTTGGCGATATCTTGAGTGATGAAGCCAGTATGTTAACCGGCTCCTTGGGAATGTTGGCCAGCGCTAGCTTAGGCGATGGCGACTTTGCAATGTATGAACCAAGTCACGGCTCCGCGCCAAAGTATACCGGTATGGATAAGGTCAATCCGATTGCGCAGATTATGTCACTTGCCATGATGCTGAAATATAGCTTTGGTATGGACAGTGTTGCCGATCAGATTGAACAAGCGATTGTTCAAGTGCTTGAAGCCGGCTACCGCACCTATGACATTATGGACCCTGAGTCCAACACAACGCTTGTTGGAACGAGCGAGATGGGCGACCGTGTTGCCGAAGCCTTTGCCAAGTTACCTCAGGCCGCTGCGGTTTAATTTTAATTTTTTTTAGATTTAACACAGAGTTTTAATTAGTAATTAGGAGAACCTTATCATGGAACAAACATTTTTAGCGATTAAACCCGATGCCGTTCAACGGGGTCACGTTGGCGAAATTATTGCTCGTTTTGAGCGTAAAGGCTTTAAAATGATTGGCTTAAAATTTATGCAAGTAACCAAGGCCATGGCTGAAGAACATTATGGTGAGCACAGTGACAAGCCTTTCTTTGCTGGCTTGGTAGACTTTATTACCAGCAGCCCTGTTGTGGCGATGGTTTGGGAAGGCGACAATGTTGTGGCTTCGGCTCGCACCATGATGGGCGCAACCAACCCTAAGGATTCTTTACCCGGTACCATTCGTGGCGATTTTGCTATTGATATGGGTCGTAACGTGATTCACGGTAGCGATAGCCCAGAATCAGCGAAACGCGAAATTGGTATCTTCTTCAAAAAAGAAGAACTCGTGAACGGTTGGAACCGTCGCACAGAGTGTTGTGTATACGAAAACCCAAAAGAGGCTGCAACCTGCAGTGTGTAGCGTTTAACTTAATTTAGAAGGACAACCGTGTGATGAGTGATCAAAAGACCACAAGCAAAACTGAATCCACTCAAACAACGAACCCAACACGTGTTGCTCCTCATTCTCTATTACGCCCAGGTCTTGAGCAGGCCATTGCCAGCAATGAGACTTGGGCGTCTTATATGCCTGACTTTAATCCAAATGAAAGTTTAAAGGTGGATGATAGTCGCTTTCAAGAGCACTATACCGAATTGCTTGAGCGCTTGTACGGCAACTACCCGTTCTTTCATCCGTTGTATGCCGGTCAAATGCTAAAGCCACCACACACGGTGGCAATGCTGGGCTATATGGCAGCAATGCAAATCAATCCCAATAATCACGCCCTTGATGGTGGGCCACCGACAGCTCAGATGGAAAAAGAGTGTGTGGCCAAATTTGCGGATTTGTTTGGCTTTGAAAATTACTTAGGGCACTTAACCTCAAGTGGCACCACTGCCAATCTTGAAGCTCTATGGGTATCACGCGAGCTGGATCCTGAGGCTGCTATTTTATATAGTGATGAAGCCCATTACACGCATCACCGTATTGGTGGTGAGGTGTTGAAGGCTGAGATGATTGCCGTAAAGACCGATGATTCTGGTCGGTTGTGCGTGCAAGAGCTTGAAGAGATTTTCCGTAAAGGCAAAAAAGTAGGCACCGTTGTGGTTACACTTGGCACCACAGGGTTGGGTGCCCTCGATCCACTGGATAAAATTATCGCCCTGCAAGAACACCACGATTTTCGAATTCATGTGGACATGGCCTATGGCGGGTACTACGCCACGTTGGCTGAACATGATGAAGACTTTAAATTGTTTGAATTACTAAGTAACGTCGATAGCATTGTCATTGACCCGCACAAGCAGGGCTTACAACCTTATGGGTGTGGGTGCGTGCTGTTTAATCAAACCAAACGCACCTCGCTTGAAACGCTCAATGCGTTGTATCGCCACGATTCGCCGTATACCTATTTCAGTTCAGATGAATTGCACCTAGGCGAAATTAGTTTGGAGTGCAGCCGAGCGGGTGCTTCAGCATCAGCATTGTGGCTGACCTTAAACACCTTCCCACTGAAGGCAACACTCAAAGAACAAGGGATGCCCGCGATACTGGCTGAAAATCGTCAGGCTGCCAAAGCTTTTGTATCAGGCTTGCAGCAGACGGATTTGTATGAGGTGTATGTGCCCCCAGAAACCGATATTGTGACGTACTTTTTTACCGGTGGCAAACCAGAGGCCACCAGTACTGAGGAAATCTCAATGCGTTCGCGTCGTATTTTTAACTTGGCGATGAACAGTCGGGACTACCCTCTGTACTTAGCCACTATTAATATCTCGGCCGATAAATTCAAGCAGCGCTTCCCCCACATCGAGGTGAACACCGAGATGGTAACCATCCTGCGTAGTTGCCTGCTAAAACCAGAACACGCCGACTGGGTACAAACCATGGTGCAATACCTAACCCACCACGGCCAAATGATGATGTATTAATAGTACTTGCCTTGTGCGGAGTGTGTATCAATGAAAAAAATGAGTACTCATCATGAAAGAGACGTCTACCTGTATGCTTTCTCAGGATTTGATGACCTGCCTAAACGCATTGCTGGACACAATATGTATACGTTGCTTTTATTTCTTGATTTGGAGCAATTTGAAACAGTCGCTGTTTTAGATGGGTTTCTAAAATCGTTTCTAGATTACGGTGCCAAAGTGGTATGGACAGGAGGGAGTGCATCTGAAGTTATTCACGATTATGTGGACGGTATAGTGGAATCTTCACCGGATTCTTATTTGAAAGATTTGGATACCGATTCTTTAATGACCGTCTGGTTGACTCATAATAAATTAGATGAAGCTGTTTGGGATGCCTTTACAGTAGGCGCCTATTCACTTCCTGAGAACCATGTAGCGACGCCTTTAGTTGTGGCTGTGGCATCCAATGATGATAGATTACCGGAGTTGAACATCTTATTGAAAGATTTAGGCACAACATTTAAAAACGTATTAGATCGAGAAGATTAGTATCGTGTTTTAGTTTTAATTCGATTGAGGCTTATAACAAAAAAGACGACCTCATCGAGATCGTCTTTTTATATTTTTTGAAATAGTGTTTTGTCTAATTATTGACCGTGAAGAAACGGAACGTATTGGCGGGCCGGTTCTTGTTGGACTGGCATTTGGTAGCTTTGTGCGCCACCGACGACGCTTTGGATTTGTGGACCGCGGTAGCTTGGAGCAATGTTTACACTGTTTCCAGCCGCTGTCGCGTTTAATTGATAGGCTTCAGCTTGGGCATTGGCGTTAGCTTGAGCAGATTGATACTGGGCTTGCGCCTGAGAATTCATCTGTGCTGGTGCTTGTTGCAAACGACTTTGCTGTGGAGCTACCAAACGAGGCACCGTCGAACCGTTCACATCGTCTTGCATCATTAAGTTCAAGTATGCTTCACCACTCATCGAGCTATCACGTTGGTTTGCTTGGCGCTGCGGCATCATTGATTGTGGTTCAGGAATATTGTTTGAATTCACTTCAACCGCACGGGCATCCATCACATCGCTAGCTGGAACAGGTGAGGTGGTTGGGGCGTTGCGAACGGTCATCACTGGGTCAATGGTTCTATAGATAGGTGCACCATCTACCTTACGCGTGTAAGGAACCATACCACCCTTATCGGTTTCAACCACAATACGGGCTGGGCGTTGGTCGTACTCGTTCATTGACGGCATATAAACCAAGGGTTTACCGTTTTCAAAGCTTTTACCAGCACGGCGTTCGGCTCGGTTCTGGTAGTGACGACGACCATCGACATAAGCAATACGCTGATCGCGCTGGTTGATGAGTGTTGGATCGTGATACACCCAGAAGCGGCGCTTGGTTTGCTTTTGGATGGTTGGGGTGACTTTGCCATAGGGGGAATTGTTGTTGTAGCGAATTCCCTCGTTGATGGTGAGCGCGTTAATCGCATCTTCAGTCGCACTTGCTGTTGCGTTGGCTGCTGTGTTAGCAACCGCATTGGCTTGGGCCGCTGCGTTACTTTGTAGTGCAGGTACCGTTGGTACTGTCGACATAGGCTCTGGAATACTAGGTAAAGCGGGTGCTCGAATAATTTCAACAGCCGGTGGCGTAAATAGTTGCTTGGCTTGTTGGCCTGCTGATACCGCTGTGTTATGACTTGCCTCTACAGCGCTACTGGCGTTATCAACAACCGATGAGGTGGTTGAGTTAACGGCGTTCACAGCGTTTGAAGCTGTGTTGCTAGCACGCGACACCACGTTGTTAACGGAATTATTTAAACCGCTTACTGCATTGGTGGCCGCATTATTAACAGGGGCTGTTAGTTCAGAAACAGATGTCTCAAGGGCATTTGCAATATCAACACTACCTTGGCTGCCAACGATGGCTAAGTTCTGATTGCCTAAGCCAGGGCCATTTAAAACGAGTTCTTGTTGGCCATTAGCGTCTTCACGCAGGGTGCCAATTTGAACCACACCGTTGGGTTGCATCATCAACATGCCATCAGGTGTAATTAAGGTATTAGAGATACGAGCGTTAATGAGTGTGACGGCCACTTGGTTTTCGTTAAGACGTTGAATGCTGTAGTTAAACGGCATATCGGCTTGCAGGTGAAGTTCTTGTTGATTGTTCGCACCAGGAACAACTTCAACCGCGGTAATACCGGCAAACAGACCCGCAGCTAATGCAGGGGCGGTTAAGGCAACGGTCAAAGAGAGCGACAAAAGCGCTGCGGCGACCTTGGTTTTAGTTTGAAATTTTGAGTTGGTTAACATCCACATAAGTGTGATTCCTTCATCGTTGAGGGGTGAAAAAACTGATATTGATAAATAAGCTTGGTGATAGGTGGAACGGCTCTATTTTAGCATTATTCGCCGTTTAAGGGTATGGTTAAATGGGTTCGAAATCGGTGATAGTGCGCATATTGAACGGGGGTCATATCGGAGTAATGCAGTCTCTGTCATGGGTTTGGAGCAAATGTCTATGGATCAGGGACTCATAACTATAAAGGTCTCTAAAAATAAAAAGTGCTAGTTCGAAGAAAATTAGTTTTAAAATTAGTCACATGGGGCTGAAAAAAGGGTGGAAACTATTCAAAAATGAGCATTTTTTGACGTGCTTTTGGCTGTTTTTGGGCCATTTTTGACGTGTTTTTGGCTCTTTTTGAAGCTTTTTTTAGCCGATTTTTCCGTAGGAATGCAATCCCACACCCATAATGTTGACTCCAAAATAGGTCACCAATAACAAGGCAAATCCGGCCACCGCAACCCAACTTAACACCCGTGGTGAATGCTCACCATTAACCCGTAAATGCAGGTAAACACCGAAGCCTAGCAGTGTTACAAGGCTCATTGATTCCTTGGGATCCCAGCTCCAGTAGTTGCCCCAAGCCTCATTGGCCCACAGCCCGCCAAGGATAATGCCAATGGCTAAAAGCGGTATGCCAAAGGCAACACAGCGATATGTAATTTCATCATACACGTTCGAGCTTTCGTCCGTCATACTCAACACATCGTGCTCTTTGATTTCTTGAACGCCAGTGGCCATAAGGGGTTCAAGCATGCCGTTTGAATTTTTTGCATTGCTCTGGCCGCCACGTTTGTCGCTGTTCTTTTCAATGGCGTCTTTCACGAGATAGACGACTGAACTCAAAAAGGCGAGCGTGAAGAGCGCATAACTCATCAAAATAATGGGTACGTGGATACTCCGCCAATAGCTTTGTAGAGCGGGTTGTAGCGGGGTAATGTCTGTCGGTAGAGTAAGATCGAAGAAGAGCGATCCAATGATCATCAGTGCCACAGGAAAGCCCAGTGCGCGTTTATCAAACCATCGATCGAGAATCATAAAACCAATCTGCATCGACATAATGACCACCAACAGTGATTCATACATATTAGAAAGCGCAAAATACTCGGCCTTTTGCGAGCGCAACACCAGTGATATAGCTAAGCTGAGGAAGGATAAGAGCATCAAGCCCCACGCGGATTCTTTCACCATACGGTGCTCTGAAAAGAGGCGCGCTGCATAAAACAACCCACTACCTATGAGTAGAACGAGTCCAGTGTGAACCCATTTAAGTTCCCAGTTACTGGCGTGAACCGCGGTGGATTCAATGGCTTGCTGGGTGGCGATATTGACTGAGGCGACATCCATTAGGCGTTGCTCCTTGGGGGGTTAGTCTTGGTATCGGTAATATTTAATTGCGATTTAAGGACGTCGCGTAATGTGTTGAGCTCTTTAATGAAACTCATTCTAGCCTTGTTGGTTTTAAAATGTAGGAGTAATTCACTGGTGTTTTTATCGATGGTTAGCCACAGTTTGCGCTGAGAGAAAATGCACATTACCGTGCCCACACAAATAACCAGATAGGACAGGTACATCCAAGGTACTTCGGGCGATTTTTTCATTTGTAGGCCCGTGGCAATTTCAGGTTTCACAAATCTAAAGCTGTGCCCGCCCAGTGTACCACTATCACCCACGTTAAGACGGAGGTTGGCTGGCATCTGCCCAGGGGTTTGGCCAATAAAACCTTCGCTGTCTTTCATAAACAGAACCAAGTGATTTTGTTTGACACCGGGATCTTGTTGTACAAAAAACGGAAAAGCAATCAAACTTAAATCATCGCGCAAGCCGTGTTTAGACAGTTGATAAAGCGCAATTTTTTTGTCTTCAAATTCAGTATTAATATCAAGGGTGACCGGTTCGCCATCAATCTCTACAAATAAGTTGCCTGTTGGGTTAAAGCTGGCTTGATAAATGGTGAAATCCTGATAGGACAGTGGGTGATTGACTGAGATGGTGCCGTCTTTAAGGATGTTGCCATCCAAATCCTGCAGTTCGATATCGGCGTAATATTGTTGGGCGGTTTGAGGCTGATCTTTATAGTAGTCAATTTTAAAATCATTTACCACTACTTTCCACGGCGGTACGTCGCCTTTCCAGTAGGGTTGTGGGGTATTAGATTTCCAAAAATCGAGTTGCATTAAGTTAAAACTGTCACCCGGTACGGCAAGCTTTTGTCCCATAAAGCCTGTGAGTGATCCATAGACCGAGGCTACTAACATCATTAAGATACCGGTGTGTGTTACCACAGCCCCAAAGCGACTAAAGTTTCCTTTTACCGCATAAATCTTGGTTTTAGTTTTGTCCCAGTGAACCGTATAAAACTTCTTTTTTAAGAGCGTTTCAGTATCAGCTAAGACAGTTTCGGCTGTGGTGTCAGCGCTTAGAGGCAGGGCAATGTGATTTGGGGAAACACGAATGTGCTCCACATCGCAAAAGGTTTTACGGGTAGCGGCTCGATAAGCAGGCCGCAACCATTTAAAACTGCCAAACAGCAAACTCAAGCCAAACAACACTTCAAGGGTAATAAACCATGACGCCGTGTAGACATTAAAAAAGCCCATGGCCTTATACAGCCGGTAGTGTTCGCCAAATTGATCTTTGATTTGTGCTGTTTCCACAAGGCCGTCTTGAGGCATGAGTACGCCAATGAGGACGGCAATGGCTAAAAAAGACAACAGAGTAATGGCCAGTTGTACGGAGCGAAAGACCGAAAACCAGTTTTTTAAAATACCCCATACCGATGTCGCCGAGGCCGTTAAGGCTTTCGCTGAGGTGGGTTTGCCAGAACCCAGTCCCGAAGGAAATGGCTGAGATAATTGTGAACTGGTGGCCATTATAACGTCGTGGTTCCTGTCACTATGGTTCAATAAAAGGGGAGGTGGTGAATGCCCTTATTATCTCGCTTCAAGGGGAATCTTCAATACGTTGTAACAGGAACTTTAGTGCCAGAGTAAGACTTTGGTTGTAACGGTTCTGTAATAAATTAGCAGTAATGGGCAATCGAGCACGGTTGATTGTTTTTATTTACTTGGAGTGAGTTAAATGAAGACATTGTTTTAATGTGTCGAAGGCATTGAACAATGTGGAGTTAGAGGAAGTTATTGTTGTGAGTATGAATGGAAATTCTCAAAATCCATTGATTATTAATAATACGTTGAATCTGTATGGTGGATTACCAGCGCAAGGTTTACCTGCAAATGTGGGTAGTTTTAGTGCCAATCCGGCGTTAAGTAATCCGATGCAATTACAACAAACCCCAATGACACAAGACGTGCTGCAAATGAATAGTGGCGTAGGATTAAGCGGTATGATGGGGAATGGTGTGAGTAGTCCTTCAATGGGCACAGGCATTGCTGGCTCAACATTGAATTTAATGACACAAATAACCAGTATGATGGCCACTATTATGACGGGCCTAATGAGTTTTATAAGTCAGATATTATCAAGTTCAGGTTCACCGTCTGTCGGTAGTACGTCTGGTGGTAATACATCAAGCTTGATGGCATCAGGTGGTGGTGGCAGTAGCTTGCAAGAACTGGTGGAGTTATCGGCGAACTTACCACGTAATCGTGCTGAAGAAACACCCTCTTCTGACAGTTCTAGTACAGAGACGGAATCAGCCGAAGAACATTCTGCCGATGATGGCCATAATCATGATGATGTGCGTTCGTTAGAAGACGTGAATTTACCAGCAGGAACCAGTCCGGCTGAAGCCAATTTGGTGTTGCCTCTGGATCGTCAGCATGTTGATAGACCTAGTGAAGGCGGTGACTTTGGCCCACGTAATATTAATGTAGCGGGTGCTAGTAAAAACCATAAAGGGAATGATTTCGGTGCGGCTACTGGAACGCCTATTTACGCAGCACAAGCCGGTACGGTTGAGCTGATTCAGCCAGCTAGTCGTGGTGGTGGTGCCGGTAACTACGTGATCATCGATCACGGTAATGGCTTAAAGACGCGTTATCTGCATATGCATGACTTTGCAGACGGTTTAAAAGTGGGTGACCGTTTGGAAGCAGGTCAGACTATTGGTGGCGTAGGTGCAACAGGTATTGGTTCAGGGCCACATCTTCACTTTGAAGTGATTGTCAACGATGTAAAAGTGGATCCGTGGCCTTATCTGCAACAGGCATTGGCTTAGAGATCAGGTCTTAAAAAAATAGATGGGAACAGTGTGAGTAGTTTTGAGTAACGTAGTGGAGTGAGATAACAGGTTATGTTTGAAGGGATGAATAATCAATTTCATCAGCAAGGCAATGCCTTTGGCGTCAATCCAAATGTGGGTTTAAACCAAGGTATTAATCCAGCCAGTACCGGCTGTGCCTCTTGTGGTGGTGCTTGCCAATGCGCGAGTCATCAAGCGGGCTTAAACGCCGCTGGCTTATCAATGAATCCATTGGGTGCCGATCAGTTTCAGAATAATGGTTTTGCTGGTCTAAGTGGTATGACCGGTATCCAGCAAGCCAATACGATGCCCGCGATGACGATGGGCAATGGTGGCGCACTGGATATGATGACCAGCATGAGTATGATGGTGGCCTCGATGGGCCAGATGCTGATGGGCCTAATGCAAATGATGTCGGGTGGCGGTTTCGGTGGATCCTCAATGGGTCAGATGCCCAGTAATAATACGGATCTCACCTCCATGCTGGGTGGCACAAGTAGTTTAACCAATGTAAATCAGTCGTTGAGTTCAGGCGGCAGTAGTTTAACAAGTATTGATGGTTATTCGGTCTTTGAATTAGCTGAGAACCCAGATTTGGTGAAACAGTTAATGGGTTCATCGAGTGACGCATCGGATTCGTCGTCAACAGATAATACCGATACGACGACAACTTCGGAGAGTTCTTCGGCTAGTGCAGCACCGCCTTCAGCTGTCCCAGCATCTAACTTGTCAGGGGCTAATCGTGCGCTAGATTTAGCGCATCAAGAATTTGATAAAGACATTGATGAAGCGGGTGATCAAGGCTATATCTCGGATACTTACTCTCGCGGTAAGGTACAAGCATGGTGCGCGGATTTTGTCTCTACCATTATGCAATGGAGCTTTGGTGACGAGTGGGATGACGTTGGGTTTGGCCACATGCCTGCCGTACAACAGATTCTAGATTTTTCAAAAAGCCAAGCAGGCCGTGATAAAGGGTGGGAACACGTTGCCAAAGGCGATGGTGCCCCACGCAAAGGTGATATTGCTATCTGGAAACAAGGTGGTGAAAGCCACGTTGAGATTGTGGACGAGGTCGTTGAAAAACGCGATGGCAGTGGCAACGTCTATTATGAATTTTCAACCGTGGGTGGTAACACCAGTGATTCAATTCAAAATCACGACGTGGGTCGATCTGGAAACAGCACACGATATGCCAACTTAACGGGCTTTGCAAGACCACCTTACGAGGCCGTGTCATAAGACGTCATACATCGTAAGTGATTTAGTCTAGAAGGATTACTTACGCGTATAGAAATTACCGAATGCAGGTTTGAAGCGCATCAGTTCCACGTTTTTGGAATCGAGCTCAACCTGCATTTCTGCTTTTTCTTCAAGTAAATCACGCACTTGTTGAGACAAGCTTCTGTTTTCTTCAAGGATCTCTTCATCAGCCACGTCTTTACTGTTGGTGTGATTCGCAAGATAACTGCTCAAGCGATCCACGACGCGAGTTGAGAGTGTGTCCACAAGATGGTCCCACTCATCCAAGTTAGCTTCATCATCGACAGAGCGCCCTGTTTTAACAACAGGATTTGCGTGTACAGGTTCAACCCCATCTTGGGCTACATCGGTTTCGATAATGGCTTCGGCTTGAAGGTCATTACTGTCATCAACTTCGTAGGTTTCTTGAACCGTTTCATCAACAATAGGTGCTTTTTCTTCAACAACGGGTGTGTTTTCAATTTCTAGCACATCTTGATCAAGTGTTTCAACGATGGTGTTGATCGCTTCGTTTTCTTCTTGAAATGCCGCGAGTGTTTCATCAAGCTCGTCACTAGGGACATAGGTGTCTTCAATCGAGTTCACTTTGGCGTCAATGGATTCAACCAAGGATTTCAACTGCTCGCTTTCTTGTAAGAAGCGTTCCATAGCTGGATGCGTAACCACATTGGTGGCCTCAGTTGTTTCTTCATCGGTGACGGTTTCGGCAACGGTGGCCACTTGGTTTTCAATATCTTGCTGAGAAAGCTGATTTAAACGAAGGGCAGCCGGATGGGGTTGGCCATCTTCATAGACCCAACTTTTACGGGTGAGGCCTTCATTTAAGGTTTCAGCCACCTTCATTGATAGGCTATCTTCGAGTGCTTTCAGGGCATTTGATTCGGGTTGAACGTCGAGCTCTTTGGCATGCGGTGATGAGTCATCCTGAAAGGAGGCGAAGGATTTTTGGTAGGAGGCTAAGCCTTGTTTTGGATTAAGTGGACCTTGGTTGTTTTGGGTATCGTTGGTATCGGAACGATATTTATCCAGACGCATAACTTACTCTCCATGAAATTTAGGTCGCTAGTTTGGGTGAGCTTATGATGGTGCTAACTCCTTCAAAAAGGAAAAAACAACGATCAAGGCAAATAAGCTCAAAAATAGCGAAAACTCTACTCTGTTCTCTTATTATAAAAACCTTCGGATCATCGGAGTGGGTTTGTGTGCAAAGGTTACGCCTTTGATACAAATCTTCAAGATTGAATATTAGCGATGTTAAGGCGAAGTAAAACTAAGTATAAACCCGCTTTAGGCGCTCATAAGCCGATATAATGCGCTTCATCGTATCGGCATCACCCCCATTTACATCAGGGTGATGGGTTAGCGTTAGTTTTCTGAAGGTGGATTTAATCTCTTTCCACGGCGTGCCGGCAGTTACACCCATGCAGTTCAGTGCTTTTTTAATTTCGGGCGACAAACTAGGTGCGGTGCAGGGTGTTTTGGGGCGGCTCGAATGCCCTGATTTCTTCTGGCTTTGATGCTGATTCTGTTGCTGGCTTTGATTCTTTCCACTATTGGTGAAGCTTTCTTCGCCGTGCTCGTCACACCAATCATCAAAGCTAAAGAGAGGTTCACTCTGATTAGGGTTGGTTTGTTTTTGATGGTTTTTTAAATATTGAGTAACATCGGCCTTAAAGCGTTCAATCTTGCGCTGTCGAATATCAGAGGGGGCGTTACAGAAGTCATCAATTTTTTTAAAGGAGTCCAGCGTAAAATAATAGCGCCAGTTAATATCACGGGCCGTTAGGTTGAGCTCATAGTCACGCAGGCTCTCTAAGAGTGCTTTGTCTTCAGAGGAGACCGTCTCGCGATAGTACTCATAGACACGCAAGCGATAACCTCGCCGACGCTCGGTTGATTCTTGTTTTTTGGATTTTTTGTTTTCTTGATATGAGAGTAACTCACTGGTAACTAACTCTCTAGATCGAGGTGCCAGTTTATCGAGGGTTTGCTCTCGTAGGGGGCGGATTTCTCGACTGCCTAATTCAAACCAATCTAAGGCGTGTAAAAACTCACGTAGTTTTCGTGTTCTAAAATTGCGGTTGCCCGCCTCAAGATAGACTCGAAGCGTTTCTTTTGAGCTGAGTGATAAACTCTCGGTGGCCGGAAAGCGGTGCACCGCAAAGAAATCATCATGCGTGGTGGATTGATAGGATGAAGCCATACTGTCCTGATTAACTTGATCGTTGTGATTATTCGGGTCTCTAAAATCCGAGTGGCGGAGCCTATCGTTCCGAAACGCTCTGACCTAGCTCGTGTCCTCTGCATACTAGAATACAAATTTCGACCGGATTTTACCAGTGATATTAAGAAACGCATCAGAATAATACTGTCTCGGATAGCCATAGCAGGTCCAAAAGATATACTTGTCGATATGTTTCGTTTTACATCCCTTTTTTAAAGATGGGTTAAAACCCGTCGATATAGTGAGTAGGATGATGTGAATGTCGCAAATCGGCTCAGTATCATTACACTATCAAAACAGCTTTATTAGACACATCCTTATTGAAAGAGTTTATGAAACAATACCGTCACAAACAAAGCCTAACAATGAGCCTTTTTTTAGCAGGCCTAATGCTTGTGATGTCTTTTGTACCTGATTTATCACCTCTGGCGTGGGGTTATGCTACACCGCCCCCTGTTAACAGGCAAATTGAAGGTGGGTTTGCTGAGTACTTTTTACCTGCGGGTACCCCTTTTCATGTGCTACTGCAAAGCCGCTTAAATACAGAGGTCAACCAAGTTGGCGATCCCGTCGAATCGCGTTTAACCCAAACCGTGTATTTGGGCGAACAGGTGATGCTCCCTGCAGGAACCCGATTGATTGGGTATGTGTCTCGGTTAGATAAGCCGATGGCAGGGCAGAATGCGATTTTAGGCTTGCGGTTTTCAACCATTTTATTGCCCAATGGTGAGCGTATTCCTATTCAAGCCTACGTAAAAACCCAACGCGGTGATCATATGTGGGGCGGTGGCTTAACCCAAGGTACGGTACCTAAAACCGTGACACATCAAGTTTGGGGTATTGGCCGTTATAACCAAACTATTTACACCGGCCCACGCCAAATGGGGACACACGTTGGTCTGATGCCTGGTGAGCATTGGATTGTGGTTTTAGAAAAACCCGTCACGCTCATGCAGCCGGCTCAACAGCTCGACCAAGCCTTGTGGACAGACCAGTAAAAAAATGGCTTATAAAGCGCTACTTAACGGTGGCTTTTTCTAGCCGTGTAATCCAAGCATCACGTGTTTCATCGGTCATACTGGGTTCTTTAATCACGTAGTGCAGTGCGTAAATGCCTTTGTCATTACTAAAGATACGTTGTATCTCATGTTGAACCATCGGCTCGGGTGCGGTTACTTTAAAGTCAAAAATGTAATCAGTGGGGGTGTCTACAAAGGCTTGAGTTTCTACGTTATAGCCTTGCTCTTCAATTTGTTGGGTAATCATCGTGGCAAATTTTTTGGGTGTGGTTTTGGTGTGTAATCCACTGTAAAACTGGCTTGTAATCAGCTCATGCCAATTTAAAACCGTTTCATCGCCTACGGTGTATTCAATCATCGTCATGGCATCATCTATTTTGCTCCAACCCGCTTTCCAAGGGCGGTCGTCAAACACCAGGCTGAGATTGAGTTTTTCATCTTTATCAGACACCACAGGAACGTCATCGGCATTAACTGATACCGACGTGGTACTGCAAAATGGCTGCCCTTTAACCAACACGTATTCCACACAGTTTTCGTTGGTATTGGCGTCTAAGGGTACGAGTGATGGGGTTGATTCATCAAACGCATCTACCGACTCAGTCGTGTTCTTGTCTGTGTCTGCTTTGTTTTGTTGGCATCCAGAAAAAATGACTGGGCCGATTAGCAAAAAACAACATAAAAACAGCGCCCCTAGAACAGAGCGTCTCGCATGTTTAATCGTCGCGTGTTTTGCCATTGGTGATAATCAGGCGGATTCTTCTCAGACGCCTGTCCCCCTAGTATTTGTTTATCAATAACGGTATTTAAGTGTTTAAACTAACCTACGGCTTCAGCTTCGTTGTTGTAGATGCTGATGGTTTTATTGAGGTTGGTGAGATTTACCAAGTTATTGACGTAGCTTTGAAGGCCAAACACACCAAAGTTGCCACTGGCTTCTTCACAAGTGCGTTTGCAAAACAGAATGACACTCAAGCCTGAGCTATCCATAAAGCTAACGTTAGACAAATTGAGGATAATATCTTTTTTACCACCGGACACAATGTTGGCGACCGAGGATTTGATGGTTTCGCAGTTGCGAAAATCCACGTTTTGCTCGTTCACATCAACAATGACTTTGCCGTTGGTTTCACGGGTTTGAAGGTTTGCTTCTCCACTCATGGGGGGTATTTCCTAATCTCGAACTCTAACGTCTAACGTGACATAATTTATAAGTCATTACTATCACTATATACTATGTTCCCTAATTTTAGCGAAATAGGCAAGGGTCTGGCTATAACCCGTTTGACTGATTTTTTGATGAAAAGAGTGAGGGATACTGTAGTAGGTGGGGCTTTTCGATCGGGCGTGTAGCCCCTTTTTGGGTGCTTTTTGCCTTGGTTTTTGGTTTACTATCTCTATCGTTGTGACATCGGTTTGTTAATCAAGATCGTGATAAATAATTGGTGCCACGGATTAAAAAGATCATTTATACAGCGCAGAAATAGCGGTAAAATGATGTGACGATAAAGTTCATGTTCATAAATTAAGTTTATTAGTAACGTTGTAAGGGTGCCCACGCATTATGTCTCTATCTGGTAAATTATCGGCCAAAACCATTCGCGAAAAATTTATTGCTTACTTTGAAAAGCAAGGCCATCAGGCGAGCCCCAGTGCAAGCTTGATTCCCGTTAATCCAACGGTGTTGTTAACACCAGCGGGTATGTTGCCGTTTGTGCCGATCTTTTTGGGTTTGGAGCCCGCCCCAGAACCGCCACGTGTTGTGACCTCGCAAAAATGTGCTCGTGTGAGTGGCAAGGCCAGCGATTTAGAGTTTGTAGGGCGTACGAAAAGCCACCATACCTTTTTTGAGATGTTGGGCAACTTTAGTTTTGGTGACTATTTTAAAAAAGATGCCATTAAATTTGCGTGGGCGTTTGTGACCGAAGAACTAAAACTGTCTAAAGATAAATTGTGGATTACGGTGTATAACGACGATTTAGAAAGTCGTGATATTTGGCGTGATGAGATGGGCATTCCTGAAAACCGGATAATTTTCTGCGATGAAAAAGATAATTTTTGGGGTCCGCCAGGCCCAACCGGCCCGTGTGGCCCATGTTCAGAAATCCATTACGACTTAGGTGGGGCCGACACCACACCAGATAAAGATCCACTGGTTCTGGATTCAGTGCATTACATCGAGATCTGGAACTTGGTATTTATGGAGCTCTTTAAAGACGGTGAGGGAAAACTATCACCGCTTGAAAAGAAAAACGTGGATACGGGTATGGGGCTAGAACGCATTGCGATGGTGGTGCAGGGTGTGGATAACACCTTTGAAACCGACTTGTTATTCCCGCTTGTTGATCAGGTTGCCAAGCTTGCTAATACCCGCTACAAAAAAGACGACACCATTGATACGGCTTTGAAGATTTGTGCCGATCACGTGCGATGTTTGAGCTTTGCCATTGCTGACGGTGTGATCCCAAGCAATGAGGGTCGTGGCTATATTATCCGCATGATCCTACGTCGCGCGGTGCGGTACGGCAAAAAGTACCTCGGCTTTAATGAGCCCTTCTTATATAAACTCATTTCAAAAGTGCGTGACTTATATAGTGATCCGTATTCTGAACTCAAAGATCGCTACAGTGTGATTGTCGATACCGTGAAGAACGAAGAGCGAAAGTTCTTTGAAACATTAGAGCGGGGCTCCAAGATGTTAGACGGCCTGATTGAAGAGCATCAAGCCAACAAGCAAACAACCATTTCGGGTGAGGATGCTTTTAAGCTCTACGATACGTTTGGCTTTCCTCTGGAACTCACGGCTGACATCGCCCAAGAAGTGGGTTTGAGTGTAGACGAAGACGGCTTTGAAAAGGCGATGCAGTCTCAAAAGGAACTAGCCAGAGCCGGACAAAAAGATAAAACCATTGTCGATGATCAAGTCTACAGCCAATTATTCGAGCAAGTGGGCGAAGCCAACTTTGTGGGCTACGACCATCTTGAAAGCGATACCATCATTAGAGCCATCGTGGTTGATGGAGCATCTGTGGATGAAGTCAGTGCAGCGGCTCTTTCTAAAGGGGCATCTGTGCAGCTTGTATTGAGCGACACGCCTTTCTACGCTGAATCGGGTGGTCAGGTGGCTGACGAGGGTGTATTAACGTCAAAAGACGGTACGGTCTTAGCCAATGTTACCGATTGCCAGAAGATGGGGCGCCTTTGGGTACATTATGCCGATGTCGCCGAGGGACAGACGATTAAAGTAAACGATGCGGTTCGTGCTTTAGTGGATGCCGCTCAACGTGCGAAGTCTGCTGTGCATCATACCTCAGCACATTTATTACATGCCGCTTTGCGTGAGGTACTTGGTGATCAGGTTCAACAAGCCGGTAGTAAGGTAGGGCCATCAGGTGGCCGATTTGATTTCACGTTTGCCCGCGCTGTGAAGCCCGCTGAGCTAAATAGAATAGAAGCCTTGATGAACAGTTGGGTTTTAGAAAATACGGCGCAAGAAACGGCGCTGATGACGTTGGACGAAGCCAAGGAATCGGGCGCTGTGGCCATGTTTAACGAGAAATACGGCGACACGGTGCGCGTTGTTGCTTATGGAAAAGCCAGTAAAGAGCTTTGTGGTGGCACACACGTGCCAAGCTTAGGCCATATTGGTCTGGTTAAAATCACCAGTGAAAGTGCTATTGCTAGTGGTGTCCGTCGCATTGAATATGCGGCTGGCGAGCTGGCTTATCAGGCGTTTAAGGCGCAAGAAGAGCTCCTTAATAAAGGTGCTGCCTTATTAAAGTCACCTTCAGGTGAGCTGACGATGAAGATTCAAAAGCTGCTTGATGAGGTCAAAGATCGTGATAAGCGTATCCAGCAATTACAGCAAGCATCGGTTCTTCAGATGGTAGATGGATTGCTTGAGGAATTGAATGCAACCAATCAGATGCTTGTTAAAAGAATGGACGAAATGGATACTGACGCAATGAAAGCACTGGTTGAGAAGTTGTCGAGTAAGGCGTCAGAGCACGTTATATTGCTTGCCACAGCCTCTTCTGACAAGGTAATGTTTGTGTGCAGTGTTAGTGATTCCTATCAAAAGCAAGGCATTCAAGCCGGTAAGCTGGTTAAAGAAGCAGCGTCCATTTGTGGCGGTGGTGGTGGTGGCCGACCCGGCTTTGCACAAGCCGGTGGTAAAGATCCTGACAAATTAGATGAGGCATTGGCACAAGTTTTAGATCATCTGAATTCTCTGGAAACTACCACCGTTTAAAGGCTTTAAAAGATTGACTAGTTAGGGCACTTATTAGGAGCTGTAATAAACTGATATATCACATAGTAAGGAAGCTCAATCAGATCAATGATGCCATTCTGTCCTCCTCCATTTAGTCTGGAAACAGTATGATGTTTTTTGATTATCCGACTCAGACAAGTTTGATTCGTAAGACACATTCAGAATTCAATTAAATAGGCAGGAGTTGCAGGCAAAACATAAGCTTAACTGGAAGAAACGCACCTGAACTGCTTCATTTCTTTATTGAGATTTGAATAAAGTTAATATAAAGATTGTGCAAAGGTGGTACCCTTCCGTTTTTCTTCTTTCTATAATGAATGGAGATTAATAGGTTAGGTTCGTGTCTTTGTATCAACGGATCGAAAAACAAGTCTTCTATTCCATTTATTATGTCGACATAATTTATCTGTAATGAAGATGAATAAAAAGAAGTATAAAAAAGTAAGTAAATAAAAAAGGCAAATCCCAAGACAATGCGACTGGAGGTGTTAAACCGAAAGAACAAGCGTTTTGTCTTGTGAGAAGCGAAAGTAAATGTGTTTGTAGTGTTGTTTAAGTTTAATAAGTGTTATTTGTTAGTAAACCCAATAGGAGTTGAGTTAGATATGTCTAAAAAACTATCCATATTACTCGCTACCAGCATCTGTCTCACCGGTGCGACTGGACTTTTCATGGGATCAATGACCCCAGTTAAGGCCATCACCAGTGTTGATGAGTTGTCTGATGTTAATGAGAACCACTGGGCGTATGAAGCGCTTCGTGATCTTGTTGAAAAGTACGATGTTATTGAAGGCTACCCAGATGGTACCTTCCGTGGTAACCGCACCCCAACACGTTGGGAAATGGCTGCTGCTTTGAACTCTTTGATCAAAGCCGTTGGTCGTGACCTTGCTCGTTTAGGTGCTGAAAAAGCCAACAAAACTGACCTTCAAACGCTAGCTCGTTTGCAAGAGCAATTCCGCAACGAATTGACTGCTTTGCAAGCTCGCACAAGCGCTCTTGAAGCTCGCGCAACTGCAATTGAAGCCAAGAACGATGAGCAAGACAACCGTCTTTCTCTTCTTGAAAAAACCCAAATTCATGGTGACATGAGTTTTGGTATCTTGAGCGATATGAGTAGCGCTGGTCAAAATGCTGCCAGTGGCGGCGGTAGCGGCAGCGGTATTCGCGATGCTATCTCCTCAATTGGTCGTCTGCGTTTGACAATGGACGTTCCTCTTCGTGAAGACGAAGAAGAATCAGATTCTTACTTCGGACGTGGTGATTTGCACACTCGCATGATCGCTGCATTCGGTCGTTTATCACCAGCTGCTGCTCAAAGTGGCAACGGTGGTGCGTTTAGTTCATTCAGCGGATACAGCCGTATTGCTGGTGATGCTTCTTCATTCAATGAAGGTGGTATTGCTAACGGTTTTACCGGTGGTGTGAACACACGTTCTAACCTGTATGTTGAAAACATGCACTACAAGCAACACATCAAATCTGGTATGCCAATCTTAACCGACTGGTTCCCAGGAATGGATGTATTGCCTGATGAAGGTTGGGAAACTACTGGTGACTTATACGTAGGTGTTGTGCCTTGGCGCTACCTCTACGATAAGAGTCCTTACCGTGGTAACGAACTGACTCAGTTCCAAAACACTTCCTTTGTTAACACCCCTGGTGTTGCCGTTAACCTTAGCAGCCCAACCGTTGCTTACGTATGGCACCAAGGCTTAGGTTCTGAAGACCTTAGCATGGACTTAACCAGTGGCGTTTCAACAGTTAACGTCGGCGACGCTATGAGTGGCTGGTCTTTAACTTATGAAGGTCGTTTGAACTACAACCTTAACCTTGGATGGGATATGCCTGGTAACGTGTATGCCGGTGGATACCACATCTGGGATTCAGGTGCTAACAGCATGATTACAGCTGGTACTCCAATTGTAGGCTTGGGTGGTAACGCTTCCTTCGCTGGATTGGGAACCAACCGTGCTGGCGGTATTCTTCCTAACAACGATAACAACACCAACGCATTCTACGTTGGTTGGAACCAAGATTGGTACGATGGTATCGGTACAACGGTGAACTACATGTTGAGCAACAACAGCACAACAAACACCTTGTACACCAGCGCTAACCAAACTACTGGTGCCGGCCAAGGTGGTACAGGTCTTGAAGGTATCTCAACTGCCATCAAGCAATCATTGAGTGGCGTACTTCACGTACCTATGTCAGCGGTTGCTCCTGGTTGGAGAGATCGCGACGCCTTTGGTGTTGGTCTTGCTTTAATCGAATTGCAAGAGCAAAACATGGGTCGTAACGGCCTTCCTGGACAGAATCGTATTGACGATTCCTGGGAAAAAGTTGTTGAAGCTTACTACAAATGGCAAGTTAACGATGCCATCTCTGTTGTACCAAGCGTGCAGTTCATCATGAATCGCTTCGGTATCGAGCAAAACGGCTTCACATCCGTTCTAGGTCTAAGAACCAACTACACATTCTAGGTTCTTAAATCTACATAGATTAAAGAAGGTCCTGAGCAATCAGGGCCTTCTTTTTCGTTTGTAGGCTTTTATGTATGCTGTAGGTCAAATCTAATTCTGGTCGTGTGTTTTGGCGTGATGCCGACACACAATAAAGAAGGTGAATCACTGTATAGGGTGATTCACCTTCTTTATTGGTACTAGGTAATGATTTAGAGGGTGTTAAGCGCCTTGTATGAAGGAGTAAAGCTGGGCTGGGCGATGATACCCTTCCATTTTTGTTTCACCCGTGTCTTGAAGGACACCAGAGGTCAGGATCTTTTTTCGGAAATTGCGCTTATCCATTTCTTTTTCAAGAACAAGCTCATAAACACGCTGTAATTCAGACAGTGTAAAGCGTTTAGGTAAGAGCTGGAAGGCAACGCTGCTGTTCTCAAGCTCGTGTTTAAGGCGCTCTAAAGCCGTCTCAACAATGTGTTGGTGATCAAAAGCCAGTTCAGGCAGCTCAGAAACACAGTACCAAGCAACATCTTCGGCGTTGGCGTGTGCTTCGGGTTTTAATTGCTCATCGCTTACAAGAGCGTAAAACCCGATGGTGATAACCCGTGCACGAGGGTCACGGTTGGGTTTACCAAAAGCTTCGAGTTGTTCAAGGTAGATGTTTTCGACGTGGGTCTCATCATAAAGACGACGTAGTGACGCCTCTTTCAAGGTTTCTCCAACGTGGATAAAGCCACCTGGAATCGCCCACATATGCTCAAAAGGAGCACTCTTACGTTTAATCAAAAGTACCTTAAGACGGTTGTCTTGAATAGTGAATAGAAC